>JACMJB010000140.1 GCA_014380815.1 Armatimonadota bacterium | reverse complement strand
TCTTCGGCGACGCGCTTCAGGGGGGAGGCATCGTAAAGGTCGGTAATAACCGGCTCACCGCCCAGTCCCGGACAGTACGACTGCGCGCGGTACCGGGTCAGCTCGTTCGGGTCTATGCCGTTCTGCCCGATAAAGGCATTGATCGCACGTCGCGCCTGCAAAACCATCTCCTGCGGCACGATCCCCGGCAATTTAAGAATGCCCCGCTCGTAGAACTCCTGTTTCTGCTCTTGAGTCAGTTTCATAATACGGTTTTGTACTCCTCGTTTTGGAACCCCTTTTGGCGGGTGGCCTTCAGGGCGCCGCCGCTCCCAATGCGGACTTTGGCCCAAGCGGTATCGTCTGCGGCGTGGATTTCGGTTCGCCGTTCCCACCCCGGTTCCCTGCCAGGCGTTCAAAGGCGTTTAACCATAGCGATAGATGTCAATAAAAGCCGTATGCCATCTACACCACCGCCGGACCTGGGTCAGATCGTGCCCCAGACCGAAAGTACCGTCCCCGACGAACGCCCTAATCTGGATAGCCCCTCGCAGACAACGACTTATATCTTAGGGGAGCTTCACGAGCGGGTCGAACGCGATGTGAACCAGCATCAGCGCGGGATCGAGACGATTACCGCGTTTCTTGGCAGACCGGGCTTTTTGTATACATCCCTTGCCTTTGTGCTGATCTGGATCAGCGCGAACCTGGTTCTCAGAAGTGCGGGGCGTATCCCCTTTGACACTCCTCCCTTTTTCTGGCTTCAGGGGATGATCGGGACGACCGCGCTGTTTACCACCACCTGCGTCCTGATTCGGCAGCAGCGGGAAGATAGAAAGGCGGAGCGCCGTGAGCAGCTCGACCTTCAGATCAGCCTGCTAATCGAACAGGAGACGACCAAGATCATCTCGCTGCTGGAGGAGCTTCGCCGGGACCTTCCTCAGGTGCGGGACCGGCACGATGCCGAGGCGGAGCAGTTCGCCAGCACCACGGATCCCAAAGCAATGTTCCACGAACTGGACCGGGTGATGAATGAGGCGAATGAGAACGCGCGGCATACCGGGATCAAGGATTCCGGGGACTGAGCCAGTCCGCTTGCCCAATTCAGGGGAGCAGGCCGGGGAAGTCAAGACTGAAGGCGAATTGGCTGTTCTGAGTTCGATAAGAGAAGCGAGGCTCGATGGCCTTTCCGCGCCAGGCGACGGCGATCTCGGTGTCAAAGAGTTTGCTGCGGGTCAGATCATAGCGAAGCTGAGTGGCAAGCGTGAACTTCCCACCAGGGAGTGAAACCTGGGCGCGGAGTTGTCCTTCATCCCGCGTGTCCACCTGGTCGAAGGTGAAGGGGGTCCTGCCGCTCTGGTCACGGCGGATATATGAACCGCCAATCATCGTGCGCGAGTAGAAAAAGTAGTCCAGCGTTGCACTGCTTTCGGTGAAGCGGTAACTGGGCGCACCGGGAGAATCATAACGGTAGTAATGCGCTGTGACCTGCGGGCGAAACAGAAGATGCTCTCCGATCAGGAGGGGCACCATGCTGATCCCAGCGGTCCCCTCCAGACGCCCACTGTTGATGGTGGCCCTATCGTTTTGCAGCCGCTGTTCCCGGTAGCGGCCCGCCGAAACCGTGCCATTCAGCAACAGATGCGGCGTTTTCAGGAAGCGGCGCACCTCGGCATTGTTCGCCGCGCGGGGCAGCCTGCCGACCAGAGGGAAGCTGCCGCTTAGACGCGCCTCCGGCAGGCGGGAAAGCAGCAGTGGTCCCTGGCGTTTGCTGCCGATGTCTCGATTGCCACTAAGATTCCCCTCCGCATAGAGGCTGCGGTTCACGACGCGTGTGGGACGCTCGGCAGGGTCGGGATTGACCAGGATTGAATCGTAGTCAAGAACCGTGTCTGGGGACGGCAATTTGGGACGCGCCAGGGCGAGCTGGCGCACGGGCGACATCCCCTCGTAGCGCCTGCTGCCCATGCCACCCGGAGCGGCGAAAAGAATGCTGCTGGGCCGCTCCCGTCCGATGGACTCGGGCGGGATCAGATCGCGCCCTAACCGGGCAAAAAACTGCGGAGGGGTCCGCTGGGTAAATTCAAATCCATAGCCGCCGCTTAGCGGACCGACATCGAACGGCAGGTTTATGCCCACGGCGATCCCGGCGATCCCGGACGCACGGAGCGTTAGCGGCAAGGATGCACCGGCTTGCGCCTGGTTGGTGTTGTCCCGGTCACCGCCGCCGAGTGGGATGCGCGCGTGGCGGATCGTCAGCAGGCGCGTTCCCAACAGGCGAAGGGTCATATCTCGCAGGATCGCCCTGCTGCCGTCCGCGGTGATCTGGATCTCGCGGGCCGTCAGGGATACCTCACCTCTGCCGTCAGGGCTTGGCACAAGGCGGGCGTTTCGAGCAAAGGAGCCGCCCTCCCCTCGTGTGAATCGCTCAGCGGAAAGATAGAATGGCGGCGAGAGGATGACGGTCCGTTCGGAGTCTGCGGAGCCATCCGAGCCATAAAAGGTGAACCGCTCCCCTTTGAGGCTTTCATCACCGCGCACCAGGGAGACGCTGCCGGTGGCCTCGATAAAGCGGCCATCGAGTGTGTAGATGATTTTGTCGGCGTGGATCCTGAGGTCGCCATAGGTAAGGGTGACATCACCGGTAGCGGAGAATTGGGTCACACCTTTTGGGCCGATCTCGGAGGTCTGTCTACCGAACTTGAGGTTAACCGGCGGGAGTGGGTCGCCGGGGCCAAGCTTTTTCGCGGGATCGGGGGCGGTTTGGGCGTGGGCGGCCATGCCCGTGAGAAGAACCAGGACACTGCAGCAGCGAGCGGCCCAGCCAGAGCGCCTAATCAAGATGTGCGACGGCATCGGGCGTGGGAACGCCCACAGCCGATTTCGGCGTCTTTTCCTGTGGGAACATACGCACCAGCATAGCCCCGCGAAAAACTTCTGTCAAGGAAGCCTGCTAAACCCGCTTAACCTGAAACTTCGGGGGTAAAATGCCATCATATAGGATACGAACGATTGAACTTTGCGCCCCTGCCCGCGTCTCTCTGCACGAGTGGCCCAAGGAAACCAGCGAACCTAATGTCGAAGGCACCGAATAATCTGCAGCGCTCCGGTCTCGCCGCCCCCATTTTGCACGGTGCAGGGGTTTTGCTGGCACTGGCGGGCGTTTCCCTCGCGACCCCTGCTGCAACCGCGCAGGTCCTTCCCCGCTTCGACACCACGTCACTGAGCGCCTCCAACATCACGCCAAGCCGCCGGGCCTTTGATATGGTGCGCGGTCAGAACAAAAACGGCCCGTACCCGCTCACCTGGACAAACCTCCGCATCACCCGCAGCGACCCCGCTGTGGTCGTAAACGTGAACGGCAAAGACCTGTCACCCGGGGCGTATTCGCTGGACGCTGCCAAGGGAACGATCACCTTCCGGGACTCCCTGGGAGGAGAAGCCTATGCGCGTGTCGAGTACAACTACGACCCGGACCTCTCCAAGCGGAGCACAGAGACCAGTGCGACGCCCATCACGCTGACTCAGGCACGCATCGCGGGAACCAGCCTTCAGCTTATGGCATTGCCGTCGGCGGGGGGAGCCTCCGCCACAGCGGATGCCGCCAAGTTGGTCTGGGGCCTGGGGGGGAAGACCAACCTTCTGGGGGGGGGCCTGACATCGCAGTTGTACTTTGGCGACGGCGGCGTGGGCAAGACGGGGATCACGGACCGATCTGGTATGAAGCTAGGCTATGCGATGGGCAGCGCCAGCAGCGGCATAGACGCCCAGTTTCAGCGGGCCGGGGCCAGTTTCGCCCCGACTACAGGCAAGGCGCTTGGTATGTCCGATGCTCGCCAGGACTGGTCGCTGGGGACTCGGCTGAAACCGGCAAACTGGGTGAGTACCAACTATAAGACCGCGGAAAACCGTGATCTAAACGGCAAAGGCTCCAGCCAGCAGAACGATTTCGGGCTAAAGCTTGGCGGTGTACGCGCTTCGGAGCCGACCTTTAATCTATCTTTGATGGACTCCGTCAAGATCGGCGCGGACGGCAAAGCGGCGACGCTCAGCTCGGATAAGATGGATTTCGCCCAGCGGCTCGCGCCGACCTTAGCACTGACAGCGAAGTCCGAGATCGGGAAGCTGGACGCGCTGGACGATAACAAGGATGTGGACTCCAAGGAGACGACCTTCGCGCTGGCGTCCCGCAACGCGAAAGGGAATGTCACCCAGGCGGCGATCTCCCTGACGCAGGGCGAAAAGGAAACGCGGAACGCGGAAGAGAAACGCCAGTCCCTGAATATACAGCTTCAGCCGGTCGGCAATCTGACACTTTCGCTGGCACAGAATGACAAGCTGGCGCTTACTCCGATTGATTCCAGCGACGACAAGAACGAGACCAATTCGAGCGATACGACCATGGCTCTGGCATCGAAGAATGCCAAGGGAAATATCACCCAGGCCGCGCTGCTCGTGACCCAGGGAACGACCGATGGCACGGATTCCAGCGAGAAGCGACAGTCGCTCACTCTGCAGCTTCAGCCTTCCGGCAACCTGACTCTGTCCCTGGCACAGAACGAGAAGACGACCGTCTCCCTGAGCGGTACTCCGGAGGTCGCCACCGACGATACCACGATAAACCTGTCACAAACAGTGGTCGGGGCGAACCTGCAGTTGGCGCCGAACACGAAGCTGACAGGCAGTGTCCAGCAGGGAGAGCAGAACACCGGTCGGGTGGCAGCCACCGACCTGAACGCTCAGATCGGGGTCGGCAAGTCGCTGGATGTGACTGGAGGCGTGACCAGCCGGACTGCCGATCAGGGCGGTCTGCTGGCTCTGGATACGACGCAGCTGCGCCTGCAGATGCGCCCTTCCGCCACCGTGTCGCTCACGGGCGGTATCGTGACAAACCCGCAGGATAAAAACGGTGTCATCAGTGAGGCTCGTCGGCAGGATGTCGGCCTGACCCTCAAGCAGGGAGCCTGGGAGGTCGGCAGCGGCTATGCCATCACCACGCTGATTGGCGAAGCGGCCTCGGACGAGCGGGGGCTGGCCTTCCAGACCGGCGAGATGCTGCTGAGTCTAGGGTTGCGGCTCAGTCCCTATTCGCGTTTTTCCGGCAGCTACAAAAATAGCTTTCTGTATGGCAACACGAACCCGGAAGTGGCAATCGGTCCGCGCGGGCTTCTCGTCTATAGCCTGAACTACACGCAGAACATGGGAGAGGCGTTCAGCCTGTCGCTTGGCGGCACGGTCACGAATAACAAGGCGAAGACGGACCAGCCGCAGGATGTGAAGGCGGAAGCTAAACTCGGCCTGAAGTTCTGAAAGAATTGCCCGCTCGTGCGGCCTTATGCGACGGCGCCCATGCCAGAGATTGGTGTGGGCGTCGTTTTGTGTCTCCTCATCCGTGCCAACCTTGACGCCTCCCTGCCCGCATCGTACAATCCGCATCGTGACCACCACAGCCGTAACTGCCGCCACTGCCATCCCGCCTCGCCTGTCGGAAGAGACCGCCCGATTTCTCGTGTCGCCTGAGGGTGGGCGTCTGCTGAACGAGGTCGCGGCCCTGCCCGGGGATACGCCGCAGCGGGTTCTCGCTCTCCGCAAGCGCGGACTGGGGGACCCCGCGATCCTGACCGCCGCACTTGCGGTTGCGGATGCAAGACACCGCGCACGACTGCGCTTTCCGGATGCGCACCACCTTTTTTTCACATCGGAAGCGCTTGCCCAGGCGACCTCGCCGATGATTGCGCGGTATCATGCGGGGCAGCTTGCCGCCTCCGGGGCAAGGACGGTCGTGGACCTTGGCTGTGGGATTGGGATGGACTCCCTCGCGCTTGCGGAGGCCGGTCTGACCGTGCTCGCTCTGGAGCGCGACCCGGCCCGGGTGATTTTCGCGCGGGCGAATGCCGCCGCCCGGGGGGTCACGGCGCGCATCACCTTCCGCGCTGGTGATGTCACCGCGCTCGATTGGGAGGCGGATGCCGCCTACTGGGACCCGTCCCGCCGGGTCAGCGCGGAGGGACGGCGTGTTTCGCGCTGGGGCGACCAATACGAGCCGCCGCTCTCGTTCCTCGCTCAGATCGAGAGCAGGGTACGGTTGGGCGGCTGCGTCAAGCTGTCCCCTGCCCTGCCCGACGAGGCTCTGGCGGAGCTGGGGGGGCGCACCGAGTTTCTGAGTGAGGGGCGCGAATGCAAGGAGGCGTGTGTCTGGTTCGGCGCTCTGGAGGGGGTATCCGGCGCGGCAGCGACCGCCGCGGTGTTGCTCCGTCCGGAGGGTCCGCTGGTTCTGGTGCCGCGCGGCGATCCCGGTGACCCGTCGCCGGGGGTGCTGGGACGTTTCCTGTTTGATCCGGACCCGGCCGTGATTCGATCCGGGGCGCTGGGAACCCTGGCAGAAAGGCTGTCGGCGCATCGAATCGGCGCGGCGGATGCCTACTTGACCGGGGATGACCTGCCCACCGGGGAGCTTCGGGCGGCCGCCGCTGCCTACCGGGTTTTGGATTCTCAGCCATACCGTCCGAAGCAGGTGAAGGAGATGCTGCGCGCGCGCGGGTTCGGGCGATTGGTTATCAAGAAGCGGCACTTTTCGAAGGAGCCAGATGTTGTCGCGCGTGAGTTACAATTACCGGGGGGAGGCGCTGAGGGGACTCTGGTTCTGGTGCGCACTGCCTCGTCGCCGCGCGCGGAGTTCTGGAGTGTTCTCTGCGAGCCTGTTTGATCGGTTTTATTTTCGCCCTGTATTCCGTCAAGCCCAGTCAGCCCAGCCACTTATGCCTATCTTTGAATTTCGCTGCAGTCACTGCGGACGCAAGTTTTCCGCGCTTGTCGGGGTTGTCGCCGGGGCAAACGCCCCGGTCTGTCCCAAATGCGGTGCGTCCGAAGGCCTGACCAAGTTAGTATCCCGCTTCGCGCGGCTTCGGTCCGAGGATGAGGCCCTGGATTCTCTCGCCGAGCAGGCAGACACCTTGGACGAGGAGGACCCCAGGGCGATGCGCCGCCTGATGAAGGAGATGGCGGGCGAGATGGGGGACGATCTGGACGCCGATGAGTTCGAAGCGCTGATGACGGAAGCGGATGACGACGCAGGCGGTGTCGGCGGCAGCTCGGACGATGGGTTCTAGCTCGCCGTCTCCTGCTTGGCTCTCTCTTTTGCAATGACTTTGGTTTATACCGTTGGACAGGAAACACAAATGGCATTTGGAATCGCGGTAATCGGTCTCGATCACTGGTACACAGCGTTTGGCGTTCTGGACATCGCCGCCGGTTCGGAGCGCGTGACGCTGGCAGGAGTGGCGGACCCAGATCGTGACCGGCTCGCGGGTATCGCCGAAACGACTGCGGGTATTTCTGCTGTCACCGACTACCGGGAGCTGCTTAGGCGGGAGGACGTTGATCTGGTGGCGATCTGCGCCCCCACCGATCAGGCCCCCGAGATCGCTCAGGCGGCCCTGAGGGCGGGAAAGCATGTCCTCTCTGTCAAGCCCCCGGCGCGAACGCTGGCGGAACTGGATGCGGTCCTCGCGGTCTCAGCGGAGACAGGGCGCTTCTACGGGTCCTTTGAGGGGATGCAACGGGTGCATCCCAAGGCACAGACGCTGCGCCGACTGCTCGCGGAGGGCGCGATCGGTCAGCCGATCACGTACCATCAGGTCGGGCATGGCGGACTGCCGTCGCCATGGCGCGGGGAGCCATCGGGGGGCGACTCCTGGTGGCTCCGCGCCGCACAGGTCCCGGGCGGCGCGTGGCTCGACCACGCCATTTACGCCGTGGATCTTGCCCGCTATGCCTTTGGCGGCGAGGTGGACCTGAGGACCATTTCCGGCCTCACAGACCGGCGCGTCCATTCGAGCCTTGCGGTGGAGGACTACGGTGCGGCCCTGATGCGGCTGACGCCGACGGGGGCGACGGATGGTGTCGCTCTCGCACCGGTCACCCTGTTCATCGAAGACACCTGGGTCGCGGATGCGGTGAAGGGCGGCGGTGCGCATCGCCTGGAGATACTGGGCACGGCGGGGACACTGCGCTTTGACCCCGCCACCAATGCCTGGATCGTCACGAAGGGCAGCGCCACGCCGGTTTCGCATCCGGTATCGGCCTCGCCGTTCTTCATCCTGGACGCGCTGCCAGAGGTGACTGAGCAGCATCTCCGGGGGGAGGCGACGCCGTTTGGCGCCGCTGACGCTCGCGCAAATCTGGAGATCTGTCTGCGGTTCTATGCCGCCGCAAGGTAGCGGCTCAAAAGCGACTCACCTCTGCTCGGACGCGGATCATGCGGTTGTCAATCAGGCGCACGCCGCCGACGCGAAGTGCGATCACGACCAGGGCACGATCCGTGATCTCATTGACATCCACCAGCGTTTCCGGGTCTACAACCGCGATGTACTCCCGTTCTGCCGTGGGCTGATGGGATTCCAGAAGCGTCAGCAGCCAGTGGCGCAGCACCGGCCCCAGGTTCGTCGGCATCTCGCGATTGGAGGAGTCGAGCAGATCCTGGGCGGTATCCAGCAGGTAAGGAATGACCTTGGCCTGCTGGCGTGCCTCCGGGGAGAGGCGGGTGTTGCGGCTCGACATCGCCAGTCCGTCCGGCTCCCGTACCGTCGGGCAGGGAACGACAGCGACCGGCAAGTTCAGGTCGGCGACCATCCGCTCCACCACTTTTAGCTGTTGCCAGTCCTTTTCGCCGAAGTAGGCGCGGTCCGGCTGAAGGATGTTCAGCAGTTTGGCGACCACCGTCGCGACACCCGCGAAGTGACCGGGACGGAATGTCCCTTCGAGCAGCCGCGACAGCGTGCCGTCTACTGTCACCGTCGTGCTGAAACCCTGGGGGTAAATCTCCGCAGCGTCGGGGGTAAAGAGCAGATCCGCGCCCGCTTCGGCACAAAGGGCGGCATCCCGTTCCAGATCCCGTGGGTACGCATCAAGATCCGATTTTTCGTTGAACTGGGTCGGATTCACGAAGACCGATACCACCACGGTTTCGCACTCCGTGCGCGCCTGTCGGATCAGGGCCAGGTGTCCGTCATGGAGTGCTCCCATCGTCGGGACAAATCCTACCGGCGTCTTCCCCACGGCTCGCGTTTCGTGCAGGGTGAATCGCGCCTCCTCCACGGTTACCAGGCGTTCCATGAATCCGCTCGCTCCTTCTCCTCGCAGTATGGCATATTGTACCGTTGACGGACCGTTTCCTCGCCTGAAATTGAAACCTATCGGCGCGGGCGGCGTCCGAAGAGACATGAGAAGCCTGCCTGTCAGCAATGTCGGTGCCGCCGCCCTGATCCCCCTCGTTTTCGCCGCTGCCCGATCCCCCGCCTGGGCGCAGACGGAAGCGGGCGGCCTCCCGGCACCGGCACCAGCGCCGGTCGTGGTCCCAGCCCCCCGCCCGATCCTCGTGACGGTGAACGGCGACCCGGTCGTTTTTGCCGGTCAGTCCCCCGTAGAGCAGGAGGGCACGATCCTGGTGCCGTTGCGGGGTGTCTTCGAGCGGCTGGGAGCGGGCGTCCAGTTTGCCGCCGCGACCAAAACGATCACCGCCGTGCGCGGCGCGACCACGGTCACTTTGCGACTTGGTGACCCCAACGCTTTTGTGAACGGCTCGGCCCGTCCGCTCGCGGTTCTGCCGCAGGTGCTGGGCGGCACGACACTGGTGCCGCTTCGCTTTGTCTCCGAGGCGCTGGGCGCACGGGTCGCCTGGCGGCGCGAACTGCGAACCGTCGCGATCACGACCGGAGCGCCGACCGCGAACGAACTGCCGATGCCGCCGGGAACCGGGCCAGTACTGGGGACCGTCACCGGCCTGTTTCCAGAAAGCGGCTCACTAACCCTGCGCGTGCCCGGCGGGGCAAACAACCGGGTCCCTCTGGAGGCGGGCGCGCTGCTTCTGGTGAAGGGCAGTGATGATGGCTCGGAAACGTCGCAGCCACTGGCGACATTGCAGCCTGGCGACCAGATCACGATCACCCGCGATGATAAAGGCCGGGGATCGGTGCTGCGTGTCCGCACGGACCAGCGACGCGGCCCACTGAAATCCGTCGCCCCCGGTCCGGACGGCGGAACGACGGTCACACTCACCGATGGCTCCGTCGTCGAGGTGGTCAGCGGTGCACCGGTCACGATGTCGGGTCGCTCTCTTGCGATTGGGGAGATACAAAACGATGAGACACTGATTATTCGTCTGGATTCGACGAAGCGGGGCGTGGGAATCGCGGTCGCGACCGACGATGACCCAAACCCCGTCCCCCCCATCAAGATCGAGATCGCCCAGATAACTCAAAACAGTGGTGGGCGGACCCTGCGGGCAGGCGATACCCTCGCGGTGACCATCACCGGGACGCCGGGTGTCCGGGCGACGTTCAGCGTGCCGGGAGCGAGCGAGATTGAGAGCGTTGCTCTGACCGAAAGCGCGCCCGGGGTCTACACCGGCGAGACGACGATTCCGAAGGACATCACGGTTCAGCAGGCGCGCGTCCAGGCGGCACTTTTCCAGGGGGATTTTAGAACGCCCGCCGCATTTGCCGAAGGAAGTTTCAATATTGACGCTGCCCCTCCCGCCCTGGAAAGCACCTCTCCGGAGGCGAACAGCAAGACGACCAATACGCGGTCCGCGATCTATGGCACCTACACAGACCCCGGGTCGGGCATTGATCCCAAGGCCACCCGGATCGAGTTGGACGGCAGGGATGTGACGGCGCAGTCCCAGATCACGGATTCTTTCTTCTCGTTTAAGCCTGTCGCTGATTTGCCGCTGGGGAAGAACACGGTAGTGGTCGCCGCGAAGGACACCGCGGGTAACCAGGTCCGCCGGGAGTGGACCTTTACGGTCACGGCCCCGACCAACCCGATCACCTCGCTTTCGGTCACCCCGGACGACGAGCCGCTTCTGGGTGCCGGAGCCACCCTCACGGTGCGGATTCAGGCCTCGCCAGGCGGGATCGCGAAATTTCGCATCGGCGGTGCGGTCGCGGACCAGCCCATGCCGGAGCAGGCCCCCGGCATCTACATCGGCGGTTACACGGTGAAGCCCGGCGACTCCGCGTCTCGCGTCCCGATCACTGTGCTGTTTCGGCCCGCGACTGGGCCAGCGATCTCGCAGGTTTCCGGTGCGCGGGTCACGCTTGCCGCCGGTGCCCCGGAGACTCCGATCATTGACCGCCCGCAGTCCGGGGCGTCCGTCGGCCCGACCGTCACCATCACGGGCCGGGCCGCGCCGGGCGCGATGGTTCGCCTGAAGCTGGTCTATCAGGGGAAAGTCGTGGTTATCGCGACCCAGGGCATCCTGTTCGATGCCGACGTGAAAACGGGACCGGACGGCAAGTGGAGCACCGGCGCGGTCGAACTGAGCGTGCCGGGCAGTGTCGCGGGCGTCACCTTCATCGCCACCGCTGCCGTGGCGGACAGCACCGGCAAGCTCTCGGGTACCGCTGCCGTCAAGTTCAAGAAGTAGTCGGCAGAGAAAACACCCCGTCCCTTGCGTCGGGGCCGGCAGAAAAGTACAGAAAAAACAGAGTCTGCCGACCACAGAGGACCATTCCGTAGATGCTGCAGGCTCCGCCTTCGCGCATGATAGGCTCGCATCAGATACGGAAGTCGGGGTTCTGACCGTCGTTGCCCGGTTCCACCACGCCATCAAATCCGCTGGGACGGCCCCGTCACTGCCCATTCACCCCCTCGGATTTGAACCCCTTGACGTGACCGTCCCAGAACCCGTCTAAAAAGACCTCAGGCAGCGGCGGCTCCCGGTCCGCGCCCGCCTCCCACCGCCGATCCAGACCAGTATAGTGGCGCATGTGCAACCCATGCGCCTGCGCAGCATGGTATACCCCTTGAGCGCCTCGCCCAGGACGGGGTTGTCGAAGAAGATACCCTGTTCCGAGTTGAAGTGCACTCCGATGGTATGGGACCGCCCTTGCTGCATCCCAGTGACGAATGCAGATTTGGCGTAGTGCAGTTCGCGTGCCGCCGTCACCACCCGTTCTTGTGTCTCTTCCGAAAGGCGGCCAGACTTTCCGCCCAGCACATAGGAGGCAGTGGAGAGCGAGACGCCCTCCCGCCGTGCGACGCCGGTCGCCGGACGGGGTAGTAGTAGTTCATCGGTTCATCGGTTCATCGCCTGCCTTGCTCGGCGTGTCATCACCGAGGCTTTTGAAAGACGCGGACGTACTCCACTTCGTAGCGCTGCGGGAACGCGCTCTCATCCACACCTTTTTGACCGCCCCAGTTGCCGCCGATAGCGAGGTTGAGCAGGAGGTAGCAGCGGCGGTCAAAGGTCCATTTTCCTGGCCCCTGATACGGGAAGGTCAGGTACTTTTTATCGTCCACGAAGAAGTCCAGGCGATCCGGAAACCATTCGGCAGCATAAACGTGGAAGGCGCTGGTACAGTCCGGAACGGGGATCTGCTCGCCTTTGGACCAGTGTTTGCCGTCGTCACCGATCTGATGGACGTTTGCGTGGATGACACCCGGCGTGTGCGCGACATGCTCCATGATGTCAATTTCGCCGCAGCGGGGCCAGCCGACGCGCCCGATATCCTCGCCCATCATCCAGAAAGCGGGCCAGGTGCCGCGCCCGGCGGGCAGTTTTGCCCGCATCTCGATGCGTCCGTATTCAAAGGAGAACGTACCAAGCGTGACTAGACTGGCGGCGGTGTAGGTCGCGCCACGGAACGGTTCGCGCCGCGCTTCGATGAGGAGTCTGCCATCCTCGACGCGGGCATTTTCCGCGCGGCTTCGCGTGTAAAATTGGAGTTCCTTGTTGCGGACCAGGCCCTCTTCATAGTTCCATTTTTTGGGGTCCGGAAGGCCGCGGTAGTTGAAATCGTCGGACCAGAGGAGCTTCCAGCCTTTCGATTCGGTTTGTCGGAGCAGGACAGCTTTGTCGCGGAGGCTCATTTCAGTCTCTTTCTCGGGTTTTGTTCCTGACCGGGTTTATAGCCTGCCCACCGGGTGGCGTTTTACGGTCGGGCCTTGCGGGGTGTCGGCGACCTCCCAGCCCAGAGCGGCAATGGCAGCCCGGAGTTCGTCGGAGCGGGCAAAGTCACGGTTTTTACGCGCGGCCTGACGCTCCTCGACCAGTGCGAAGACCGGGGCGGGGGGGGCTTCGTCTTCCGGCAGCTTCGCACGGCGAGCGAGGTCGAGGCCCAGCACCGGGTCAAAGGCGTTCCAGAGGCGCGGGCTTTCATAGGTGTGCAGAGTCGCGACCGCCCTGGGGACATTGAGGTCGTCGTTGAGGGAGGCCAGGACCTCACGGTAGGCGCTATCAAAGGCGGTCTCGGAAGACAGCGGCTCCTCCGTTGTGCGGGCGAGCCGCTCGTAGAGGTAGGTCAGGCCACGTCCGGCGTTGTCGAGCGATTCCGCTCGGCCCCGGCCCGTTGTCGGATCGTCGTTTTCCCAGACCCAGGCCATCTCCAGTTCCGACCGGTAGTGTGCCTGCAGGCACAGATAACGGTAGGCTAGCGGGTCGTAGCCGGAATCAATCAGTGTCTGAACCGTGACGAAATTGCCCTTGCTCTTGCTCATCTTGCCGCGGACATTCAGGAAGGCGGCGTGCATCCAGTAGTGGACAAACGGATGCCCAGTCGCGCACTCGCTCTGGGCGATCTCGTTGGTGTTATGGACGGGGATATGGTCCATGCCGCCGCAGTGGATATCGAAGGTCTCCCCCAGGTACTTCATCGCCATGGCGGAGCACTCGATATGCCAGCCCGGATAGCCGACCCCCCACGGCGACTCCCATTTCATAATGTGATTTGGCTTGTTCAGGAACCAGAGCACAAAGTCGGCGGGGTGCCGCTTGTCCGGGTCAATATTCAGATCGTCGCGAACACCCTGTTTCTGCTCATCGAGGCGCAGATGGGCGAGTTTACCGTAATCGGGGTCCCGGGACGTGTCAAAGTACAGACCTTCGGGGGTGGCATAAGTGAATCCCTTCGCCTCCAGGGTCTGATTCAGAGCGATCATCTCTCCAACATGCTCGGTGGCACGGGGCAGCACGGTCGGGATATCGTTGCCCAGCCGCTGCATGTCGTTGACGAAGAAGCCCTCGTATTTGCGGGCAATCGCATAAGGGTCGAGCTGCTCGCGCTTGGCGGCGATCGCCATCTTGTCCTCGCCCGCATCTCCATCGGAGGTCTGGTGCCCGACATCCGTGATGTTCATGACATGGGTGACCTCGTAGCCGTTGAGGCGCAGGGTCCGCGCGAGCAGGTCCTCGAACAAAAAGGTGCGCAGATTGCCAATGTGCGCGAAGTTGTACACGGTCGGGCCGCAGGTATACATGCCGACTTTACCCGGCGTCAGCGGTTCGAACCGCTCCTTGCTGCGCGACAGAGTGTTGTAAAGGGTGATGGGGATCGGGTCCATATTATCCATGATCGTATTTTTATTATAACCGCGATCCCTACTCTGTCGCTTCTGTGCGGTGCCAAGTTTCCGGATGCAGCATTACGTCTGCTGCGTTTTCCCTGATTTTTGCCGGGCTACAACAACCGTGCACCGCCGGGTGCCATCTTGCCCCCGCCTACGCCGCCGACATACCGCCGGTAGAAGGAACCCTTCCCATGTTTATGCGCATTGACAAGTTTATGCGCATTGACGATCTGCAGATCGAACTGCCGAAGAACGTTAATCCAGACCCCGCCGCCGCTGCCGCATCACCGCCGAAGAACTGGGGCACATCGAGCTGGTTTCAGCGACCATCAACCTGCTACTGAACAATGTCACCGACGGGGACCGGACCAACCCCGACGGCGCGCCACTCAGTTCCGCGCTGGGACCGGATGTCAAGAATCTGCACCACCTGCTGATCAACGGGAACAGCGCTCGCGTGGTGGATGCGACAGATGCGCCGTGGAGCGGTCATAACGTCTTCAACAGCGGCGATCTCGTGCTGGACACGCTGCACAACTTCTTCCTGGAGAGCGGCGCGCGCGCCCACAAGATGCGTGTCTATGAGACCACCAAGAATCCGGTCGCCCGCCGCATGATCGGCTACCTGCTGGTGCGCGGCGGCGTCCACCAGGCCGCTTATGCTCGCGCCCTGGAAGAGCTGACCGGCGTCGCCGTGGACAAGATGCTTCCCATCCCGCAGATCAGCAACAAGCTGTTCGATGAGACACGGGAGTTCGAGGCGCAGGGCCTGCACCGCATCCTGTTCCGCTTCAGCCCGGACGATTACAAGAACCTGGCGGCGATCTGGCATGGCCCCCACTACGACGACGGCAAGCCGCTTGAAGTGCGCGACGGCACTCCCGAAGGTGGCCCGCTTGCCGACCTAACGGAAGCGCCGTCGTCCGGCATTCCCGGCTTCGCCCCGGAGGAGCTTGCGGCGCTTTCCCAGCGCCTGATGAAGAACCTCTGAGCCAGGAGTAGACGAGGAAAAGGCAGCCGCGAATGCGGCTGCCTTTATTTGCTTCCGTTGTGCCCCTCGTTGCCCCTTATCCCTGGTGCAGAATGTTCAGAATATCGCCGTCCTGTACCACGTAATCCTTGCCTTCGATGCGGACCCAGCCCTTCTCTTTGGCGGCGGACCAGCCGCCCGCCGAGACCATCTTGTCCCAGTCAATCG
This sequence comes from Armatimonadota bacterium, assembly GCA_014380815.1. Classification (GTDB taxonomy): domain Bacteria; phylum Armatimonadota; class Armatimonadia; order Armatimonadales; family Armatimonadaceae; genus JACMJB01. The sequence continues at coordinate 7,689 of JACMJB010000140.1, read as the reverse complement.
TTTCGGCCCGGATGAAGCCGCGCTCCAGGTCCGTGTGAATGACACCGGCTGCCTGGGGCGCTTTATCGCCCGCGCGGATGGTCCAGGCACGGACCTCTTTTTCGCCGGAGGTGATGAAAGTCCGCAGGCCCAGCATCCGGTAGGCGACCCGGACCAGGCGATTCAGCCCCGGCTCGGAGAGTCCCATGCTTTGCAGGTACTCGGCGGCCTCGTCGGCGGCAAGATCCGCAAGCTCAGCCTCGATCCGCGCCGAAACGATCACGACCTCCGCGCTTCCCTCGGCGGCGTGGGCGTACTCGCGCACCGCGGCGACATACGCACTGTTGGCCCCATCGGGCAGGTCCTCCTCCGCGACATTGGCGACATAGATCATGGGCTTCGCGGTCAGGAGGCCCAGATTTCGGAAGGCTTTGGTGCGCGCCTCGGGTTCACCACCCTCGAAGGCGCGGGCGGGGCGTCCTTCATTCAGCAGGGCCAGCACCGGATCGGCGATGTCGAGAAGTTCTTTGTCTTCTTTGATGGTCCGGGCAGTCTTGCGCAGCCGGTCCGCGCGCTTCTCCAGCGACTGCAGGTCCGCCAGAGCAAGCTCGGTATTGATGGTCTCCAGATCGCCGCGCGGGTCCACCCGCCCCTCCACATGGATGATGTTTTCGTCATCAAAGCAGCGCACCACATGAGCAATCGCGGCGACCTCGCGGATATTGGCGAGGAACTGGTTCCCCAGCCCTTCGCCCTTGTGCGCGCCACGCACCAGCCCGGCAATGTCCACGAACTCGACTGCAGTGAGGATGATGGGCGGGACGCGGTCGCCTTTGGTGAAAACCTTCGAGAGCGCGTCGAGACGCTCATCGGGCATGGTCACGATCCCGACATTTTTGTCAATGGTCGCGAACGGATAATTGGCGGCAAGCGCACCCGCTTTGGTGATTGCGTTAAAAAGGGTGGACTTGCCGACATTCGGCAGACCGACGATTCCGACTCCAAGTGCCATAGTGCTTCTGTTTCCTCAGGGTTCTCGCCCGCAACAGGGCCCCCGTGTCACGTTACGGCACCCACGCGCTGTCGTCAACCTGGTTCCCGGCTGGTTCCCCGGCAAATTCTCGGTTTACGGTTTACCGGGTCGCTGCCGCCCAACAGCGGCCCGGTAAAACAGGGTCTGCTGCGCCCAGCCCGCGAGCGGTCCGAAACGGTCGTGGAACGCCTGCGTCGCGAGGGCATAGTTCGCTGCTGTCAGCGATTTACCCACGAGATCCGGATTGTACCGGGCGGCAACCCGCCAGATGTGAACGTCCACCGGGATCGCATCGTCCTTGTCCAGCGCGAAGAGGCACACACAGTCCGCGATCTTCTCCCCGACTCCAAAGAACGTCGTCAGGGCTTTCTTTGCCTCGCCGTGGGTCGCGCCGTGCCGTAGCGCCCGCAGGTGGTCCGGCGGAAGCTGGGTCAGCGCTCGCGCGGCCTCTATCAGCCGCCTGGCACGAAACCCCAGTCCCAGTTCCCGCAGACGGGTCTCGCTGGAGGCGGCGATCTGAAAGGCGCTGGGGAAAGCAAGGGGCGGGGGGTCGGGACCTGGGGGCGTCTCTCCGTATTCCTCCGCGATGGCGCGCAGCATTCCGCCGATGCGGGCAATCGGCGCGACCGATGCGCACAGAAAGGCGAAGAAGCATTCGTCGGGGTCCTGGCGCAGCACCCGAACGCCCGGGGTGCGATCCCAGGCATCCGCGAACAGCGGGTCGGCCCGGCACCAGGTTTCCGCGAGGGGGGCGAGATCAGGTTCGCCAGGTCCAAGGCGCAGGAACGATCGGACAGCGACCTCCCCTTCGGAGCCGTGGATCTCCCAGTAAATAGAGTCGTCGGCATCGCTCTGCTGAAGCCGGGTAACGTGTCGGTTCTGCGTGACGCCGTGCCAGACACCATCCGGGGTCTGGCTCCAGCGAAAGACCTGCCCACTGCGCAGTGTTGCCGAGAGGTCTAACTCTTCGCGCCGAAGGCCGGTAATCCGTCCGCTGATACTCACGCCGGGATTGTACCATTCCTGGAATTTCCAGGTGATTTAACACTTCCTTAACATAAATACGGCTCGGTTACTGCCATTATAAACATTGGTCAAGGGAGACCTGCAGGTTTTGTTCACGGGAAGGAAATCGCTTCCCCTAGAAAGGCATTCGACATGCGAAATTTTATTAAAGGCGGCGCGCTCCTTCTGGCCTCCACCAGCTTGCTTGCAGTCTCCGCGATGAGCGCTCAGGCACAGAACTTTTCTGCGGTTTACAACCCTTCCGGCCAGCCTGGCACCCAGGTCAGTCAGCCCGTGACCAGCGGCGCTCCCGCTGGGGCGACGATCGGCGACATCGTCCGCGTTGGTATCACCCCGAACGCTGGTTTGAACTCCATCAACAGCGCCGGATGGACCCAGGCGTTCAACCTGAATGCGTACTACGGCGTGACGATCACTCCGAGCATCGGGAACAGCGTTAACCTGACGACCCTCACCCTTTCGGATCAGCGTTCCGGGACTGGCCCGACAAGCTTCGCGATCCGCTCCAGCGCGAACAACTTTACGACCGACCTGTTCACCTACTCCCTGACAACCGCGACAACCAGCTCGCAGTCGTTCAACCTGGGATCCGTTGCCGCACTTCAAGGCTTCACGGGACCAGCGGAACTTCGCATTTACGGGTTTAACGGCACAAGCACTACCGGGACCGGTACCTACCGGCTGACCGCTTTCGGCATCAGTGGAACGGTCAATGCGGTGACCCCTCCCGTGGGTGGCGGTGCGGCTCCGGAACCGGGCAGCCTGGCCCTGGTTGCGCTGGGCGCGCTCCCTCTGGCGGGCGTGGTTGCCGCGCGGCGGCGCCGCAAGGCAGCGTAATCGTCACGATCCCTCGCGCAGGGGCTTGGGAAGAGGGCCACGGAGCAGACGCTCCGCGGCCCTCTTCTTTTTCGTTATCCTCACTTCTTCGCGTCACGCAAAAGCGGTCCGGGTCGTTTCTTGTTGTGGATGAAACCAGGCGAGAAGCGTCCGTGTCTGCCGACAGAAGGAGTCCCTGATGAAGACCGTTTCGATACCCAAACCGTTCTGGTTGACCGCCGTTGCAGTCGCGTCTTGCATGCTGCTGCCAACAGTTTTGGCAGCCGGCGCGGCGCCGGCTGGGTCCACCGTCTCGGGTGCGGAGTCGGTATGTTATGTTCCGGCTCAGACCCGTGTTCTGGTGCTGCCGATTATAAACCAGAGCGGGGAAAAAGACCGCAAGCAGCGCGCGGATCAGACCACTTCTGGCCAGAGGGAACTGGGAAAGCAGTTCCGGAGCCGTGGCTTCGAGGTCGTTGATGGCGCGGAGATCGAAAAGGCGCTCGCCGATCTGAAGATTGACCTGGCGGATGAGGAGAGTCAGAACCGGGCAACCCTGTATCGAGTCGGCGAGGCTCTGAAGGCGGATCTGGTGGCCTTCGCGGTGATTGTCAACGTAGATCAGAAGCGGGTAAACCAGCCGTTTGGAGACAACGGTCATCAGCTCGAGTCTCGCGCCAATGTCAAGCTCTGGCTGCTGGATGCCAAGCGTCAGCAGCCGCTGCTTTCCGCCGCGCGACAGGAAGCCCAGGCAAAGAACGTTTTTTTCGCGCCATTTGATAGTGGGGCGCGCCTCATTCGCAAGTCCGTGGAGGGTGCGGTCCGAGATTCCCTCAAAGACGTGCTCTCGGCATACCCCGTGGTTCAGAAGTAGCGAAAGACTCCGGTTTTCTCTGTCTGGTTTTCCGGGTGCTGGTCAGTTTCCTGAGACGGGCAGGACTACCGATTGTTTTGCGTATGTTCGCGTGAGAGAACCGGGTGATTCTATGTTAAAATGGAAGATCCAAGCGCCGCCCAATCGCCGAAAACGACTTGAAAAGCGCTGTCCCCTCCCTTTCGCCAACCGTTCTGACTTTTGTTCCGCAGGAGAGCTTCTCACCCCATGAGTCTTCGCCCTTCGTTATTGCCAATGCACCCCTTTCCGACGCTCTGTCTTTCCTCTGCGGTTCTTTCGCTGATGCTGGGCACCCGTGTGGGGGCGCAGGCCCCCGCCCAGAGCAAGACGGCGGCTCCCGCCGCCGCCACGGCAACCGCCGCGGAAAAGTTCACCCTGGCCTACAAGGCTCAGGTGGGACAGACCAAACTAATTCGCGGTGAGGCGGTCTTCAACATGACCATGGCGGGGAGCAAGCTGGCGCTTACCAATAAGCAGGTCAGCAAGATCACCTACACCGCCATCGCCTCCAACGGGGACATCACCTTCGAGGATGTCACGCAATCCAGCGAGGCGATGGTCAACGGGCGGGCGCTTCCCAACGACGACAAAAACGACACCGACACGATCACGATCCACCCTGACGGTACTCTGGTCTCCTACAAGTCCGGCGGCACCGATAAGGATGAAGACCGTCTGGGGCCACGCCTTTACACCGCGACGACTCCTGTCTTTCCGAAGAAGCCGCTGACCGCCGGGGACAAGTGGAGCCACGACTACCTTCCTAACAATGATCTGGGCACCCGAAAGGCCCATGCAGATTACGAGGTGTTGGGGGCGGAGAAGGTCGGAGCGATTGACACTGTCAAGGTCAAGATGACTTATGCCGAAGATGGCCCCACCCCGAATATCACGGGTTCGGGAACCATCTGGGTCGAAAAGCTTTCCGGGGACCCGCTGCGGACGGAATACACAGTGGATGGTGTCCCGTTTGGCCCCGCCGAGCAAAAGGCGATCGCCTCCGGCACCCTTGCGGAAACACGGACCGAGGGCGGCCCTCTGCTCGCCAGCAAAACCGCGCCGGGTTCCGCGACCGCATCGAAGGATAAGACGGTGGATGAGGTCGTGAAAGACTTCACCAAGCTCCCCGGGATCGTGACGCTGTACCGGAAAAAGGACGCCACCAAGGACACCATTTACGCCGAACTGCGCGAAGATCAGATCGGCAAGCTGATGATGCTGGAAACCACAGCCTCAACCGGCACGGCGGGACAGGTGGTCACCGGCAACCCGATTGACGATCTGGTCTTCAAGTTCACGCGCACCGACGATCGGATCGTCATGACGGTCCCGAACTTCCGGTACCGCACTTCGGACCCGAAATCGCCGACCGCGAAGGCGCTACGCCGCTCGTTTGCCGAGGCGCAGATCCAGTCGTTCAAAATCGAGGCGAAACAGGCCAGCCGCAAGACCGTTTTGATTGATGTCTCCGAACTGTTCAAGAGCGACATTGCCCAGGTCAGCCGGATCTTTTCCAGCGGCCCGATCCCCGGCCTTGGCGGCGGGGGAGGCTATTCGATTGACCGCGAAAAGACGTTCGTGGCGTCGGTGAAGAACTTCCCGGAAAATGTCCTGGTTTCCACGCAATACAACTTTATCAAGGCGGGGGCTGCCTCGTTCAGTGCGGCAAACGAGACCCTGGCGGACCCACGCAGCGCCGTGATCGTGGTGAGCTATAATCTGTTCGCCCTGCCCAACGATCCGGTGACCTTTGCCCCTACCAACGGTTTCAAGCCCCGATTGTACGATCCCCGAGTCGGCTATTTCTCCGGTGTCTTCGGCATCGGGCCGAGCTTTGAGAGCTTCGACCCGGAAAAAGACACCAAAAGTGACCCCAATACCTACTATATCTATCGCTGGGATCTGAAAAAGAAGGACCCAACCGCGGCCCTCTCCGCCCCGGTGGCCCCGATCGAGTTCTGGCTGGATAACGCCATTCCCGAGCAGTATCGTGCCCCGATACGCGAAGGGGTCCTTTTGTGGAACAAGACGTTCGAGAAGCTGGGGTTTACCGAAGCGATCGTGGTGAAACAGATGCCCGATGATGCGGACTGGGACCCGGCGGACATGCGCCACAATATCGTGCGCTGGGTAACCTCGCCCTATGATGGCGGGGCGTACGCAGTTGCGCAGGCCCGGCCGAATCCGTTGACCGGGCAGGTGCTGAACGCCAGCATTCTGGTGGATGCTAATTGGGGGCGGGTCATCAACAGCGAGCACAAAACGCTGGTGGACCCGGCCCAGGCCTTCGAGGCAGGGGCCGGGATCCCGGTCGAGATGGCGATGCTGGCGCACGAGGCGCGCAAGAGGGCCGGCGGAGCGGCGGCGGACTCCCACACTCATCACCGGGGCGGACGAATCTCCGGCAGTTTCGCGGACTGCGAGATCGGCGGCGATGCGATGCAGGAGCAGGCCTGGTTCGGCAGCCTCGCGATGGAATTTGCCGCGGCTCCAAGCCGCACCGGCGTACCGGGGGTACGGATAGACCGGAAGGCGTTCGTGGATCAGTTCCTGAGGGAAGTGGTCGCGCACGAGATGGGGCACATCCTCGGGCTGCGCCATAACTTCGCCGCCTCCACGGAGCTGTCCCTGGCCCAGTTAAAAGACCCGCGCACGGTTCAAAACGGTGGGACCACGGCATCGCTGATGGACTACACGCCATTCAACATCGCGGCGCTGCGTCAGAAGGATGTCCCGTTCTTTTCGCAGACCCCGGGAAGCTACGATAGCTGGGCAATCAAGTATGGCTATACCGATGTTCCTGGCGCGACCACTCCGGAAAGCGAGCAGTCCGCCCTAAGGAAGATTGCCAGCCAGAGCACGGTCAAGGGGCACGCCTATGCCAGCGACGAAAGCGCGGACCAGTTCGACCCATTGGTAACCCGGTATGACCTTTCCAGCGACCCGATCGCCTACTGGAAGCGCACCATGGAGGTGAGCCGCTACCTGCTGGTAAATTTGGACAAGCGCCTGCCGGAAAATGGCGAAAGCTACTGGCAGTTCACGCAGGCGTTCAACCGGCTCCTCGGCACCTATTCCCGCGCGGCGGGGACGGCAAGCCGTTATGTCGGCGGTCTGAATATCAGCCGCAGCCACAAAGGTGACTCGAACGCGAAAGCCCCGCTGCAGCCGGTGGACGTGGTCAAGCAGAAGCAGTCCCTGGCCCTCCTGAACACCTATGTCTTCTCGCCGGGCGCGCTGCGGTTCCCGCAGCGTTATTACACGAACCTGACGGGCAACCCCTATGAGTTCGGCAACAGCGCCGCACCGATCCAGGACCAGGTCGCGGGCCTTCAGCGCACCGCACTCCAGCGGCTCTTCTCGGCGAGCGTTCTGAGCCGGGTGGCGAATAACGAGTACAAGATGGGCGGCGACCCGAACAAGGCGCTGACCCTGGTGACCCTTTATAACAGCGTCAGCGGCAACGTCTGGGCGGAAGTCACGGGCAGCCAGAACGTCCCGACGCTGCGACGCCAGCTTCAGCGAGCCTACGTAGATACGATGGTGGATATGGTGACCAAACCCTCATCCGGCGTCCCGGAAGACGCCCGAATGCTGGCCTGGGATCAGCTTCGGCAGCTCAAAGGAAAGCTCCAGACCGCGCAGGCCCGCCCGGTACCGAGCGGTGCCTACGACGCATACACGCGGATTCATCTCCAGGAGACTCTGGCGAAGGTGACGCGCGCGCTGAATGCGAACTATACGCTCGGCGGTGGCCAGAGCAGCGGCCCCAGTCTTTTGCAGATGCTGCTGGGCGGCGGCGAAGGTCAAAAACCGGTCAGCGGCAACCCGTAGACCACTGGAGTGCGTGAGACCAGGAAGAGCGTGGCGCGGGGGGCCACCCCACGATGTGAGCAGCCGCACCCGCGTAGAGGAAAGGTCCAGTTGTGACGCAAACACC
>JACMJB010000139.1 GCA_014380815.1 Armatimonadota bacterium | reverse complement strand
CCGAACATGTCAGTTTCCTTCCCATCGTCAAAGCCGGTGTCGCGGCTTTTGACAGTATGGACGATGAAGATATAGCTACCCTATTCGATGCAGTGGATTCTACGCCCGGTGCGGAGGCGGAACGTCTGTTAGAGGAATTGAAACAAAAGATTCTCGCTCAGCCGACGATAGGACCGGAAACCGCTGAGACGCTGGAGCGACACAACACCGAGTATGATAAAGCCTTGTGAGGACGATACTGATGGAAGTAATGTGGGAAGGTCTAGCACAGGCAGCACAGGCACTGCGTGACGATTCTACCCAGAGCATCCAATACATCTACAAGACGCTGGGAATTGCGCGAACTACGTTCTATCGCTATACCCAGCCGAAACTAGAGAACCCAACTGCCAGAGAGTCTTAATAAGGTCTGCCACTCGGAAACGCATCAGAGTGGCAGACCTTTCATGGGTCAACGACAACCTGGACCGGCGAACGTGTATAAGCAAAAATTGCTATAATAATTTTATACAGCAAAAGTAGGTGCATATGGACACAACTATGACCCGAATTGAAATGATTAAACTCATCGTTGAACTTAATAACTGCGATGTTGGACCAATGTCTACTGGTTCTTTTTCTGACAGATGGGATCGCCTTATCAAGCACCGCGCCGATGTACTTGAAAATGCCCCCAAAGAGTGGCTGCCAGTCGCCGTCGATCTACTGCTGAACTATCCGACACCGGAAGAATACAACGCAGCTTTTCCTTTTAGTAATTACGAATGGGGCTGGGATGAAGAGCAGTGGCTTTTTCGAGTTGGAGACGTGCTTCAGGAGTGGGCACATTACGCCCCAGATTTGCTCGCGGAGGAGATAGCTCCCATTGTGGATAAGCGAGGTGAACAGCGCGCCTGCTTACTTTTGATAGCGACAGAAGCGAAAAACGAAAAGTTTCCGCATTTGCTGGAGACCGTTGTTAACGATTTTTCTCATCTCACAGACGAAGAGCAGGCAGGATTATTAGGTGCGGTAGGATCTACACCTGGACCCAATTCTGACAAAGTACATCGTGAACTAATCAAGCAGATACAGGCTCAACCTGTAATCGGTCCAGAAACCGCCGAAGAATTGGAGCGCAACATGATGAGGAGCAGTGAATAGCCATCTTTTTGAAGGGCCATCAGACCATAGAACACGATGCAAATTTGTGCTCGAAACCATTGAGGCCAGCGACGGAGACTAGGCACACGTTACTCGGTGATCTGACCAATTTCACAAGAACTCCACTATTCGATCAGAAGACCCGGCACCAGGATCAGCTCTGTGGCGGCGGCTGTCTGGCTATCGGGATAGTGGATCAGCCCAAGCGTCCGCAGGGCCGTCAAATTACTCCGAAAGCCGCTAGAAGATTCGCTCACCTCAATGGCACCGGCTATCTCCCTTCGAGAGACGGATATGCCTCGCCGCTCCCAAAGGTATTCGAGGATACGTCCCTGTGGTACGGAAAGATGTTTCTGCCAGACGGCAAGCAATTGGCGCTGGGAAATAGGCGGAGATTTAACGGGTGCCGCTGTTTTCCCCATTGTCGTCAGGGTGAGTGTGACGCCGGAGGCGGCCACTTTAGCTTGCATCACCGCTGTCAAGCTAAATTACTTAGAGGTGGTTGCGATATTTGGAAAGCATTTTGGAGGATCCAAATTGGATACTTCAGACAAGTGGTCGAAGATCTTCGGTGATTGTCTACTCTTGTCCTGCCGAATGAACCGATATGAAATGGCAGACTTACTTATAAACCTGGGCGCCGATGTTAACATTCAAAATTTTGTCGGTGTCAGCCCTCTTCTACTTGCTGCCTCACACGGAAATCTGAAACTCATGCAGCTGTTGCTTGATAACGGGGCGCAAATCGACGCTGCTACAGTCATCGGTGGCACTCCTTTGATAGAAGCTCTTGCGAAAAAACACACTAGAGCGAGTCTGTTGCTGATTCGTCGTGGCGCAGATGTTTATGTAGAGCACGATGACGGGATGACTCCTATAAAATACGCAGAGCAGAATAAAATGACATCTGTTCTGAAGGCCATCCGCAGTGTTTAGAAATTTATCGTATTCTCGCCAAGTTCATATCCAGAACCATAGAGGATGGCGGGGTAGTGGTTAGTAGCCTCCCATACGTTGTTGTACAACCAAGCGTTGGTTTTGTGCCGTCCCACCTTCTGTGGCAACAACATCATCAGCCCCGATGCACGGGCGTATCCCGACTCACTTATAAAGCAGGTCTTAGCCGTTCTGCAAGCGTGTATGGTCGGGCCGATGAACAATCACGTTCATATACCTATGAACCAAACCCAGTAGTGGCTTGGTCTCTTTCCTGCGCTTAGTTCGCCCGGCGCGGGATGAACTGCTTGCCATTCCAGACGTAGATGAGAACGTCATCGGACGGCTTTACTTCGCCGGTGCTCTCAACCGCTGCCTTGACGATCACAAACCCACGACTGTCCGCCTGGCTAAAATCGTAGGTACGCTTGACCTTCGCCGTGGAACTCGCCAGGAAATCCTGCTGCACGACTGCGCCACCAAAGCCTTTGGGAAAGACCATCGCGAAATTGGCGGCCTCATCGGCGGCGAGGATAAGGTAGCCACGCTTTCGCTGAGGCTCCAGATAGCGCAGGGTCAGCACCATCTTCGAGGGACGCACCGCGAAAGGGCTTTTCAGACGGACATGGTTTCGGACGGTCAGCGCCTGCCCGTTCTTTGAGGTCAGAACGTCCGCGAACAAAACATTATTCCGTTTGTAGAGGTTCAGCACAAGCGATTCGCCGTTCTCATCCAATGGGGCCGATGCCTGGCGCAGCAGGGTCGCACCCGCCGGGAGCTTGACAGCCCGCTTCGTGATCGCCGATCCTAAATCACTGAACTCGGTCGGCTTGGCGATCGGATTTGCCGGGTCTTCGGTCAATGCGGCCCCCGGTTTCTCCACGGGAGGTCCGGTCTGCGCCCCGCGCGCGCCCGAAGGAGGAAGCGGCGAAAGGGTCAGCAGCGCCAGAGTCAGGCCCGCTGCCCAGGGGATGGACCGCCCGCGGGAAATTCCGCCGGGCGCATTCGATCTCTTCATTATCATGTCCATTTCCTCAGAAGCGGGTCGCCGCTCTGAAATCGCCCTACCACTTCCCGATCCCCTGCCACTGGGATCGAGTCCGCCTCTGACTGACCCACCGAAAAAGCGAGTGACGCCTCCTATTCTGCCCCGATGCCTGGCGGGCTTAAACACCCTTCGTCAGAGCGCGAGGGCAGGGCGTCTTGCCGGTTCCCGTTTTGCTGGTTCCGGCCCGTCTCGGCGGCCCCTGCGCAAAGCCTGCTGGGCCGCACTTAGCGAATGGTGTGGTACTCTTTGTTCTCCAGTCCGCCTCTCTCATGGTCGAGGTCTGCATCCACGTCGCTGCCGGGTTCCACCCGCAGGGATCGTGGGGTCTCCTGCCCGGCGGCCCCCTTGGCGGGAGTGACGCCGCCATCGGCAAGCCAGAGCGCACCGGTAACATAGCTCGATTCGTCAGAGGCCAGGAATGCGTACACGTTCGCCATCTCAGCGGGGGTCCCGCGGCGTGCCATCGGCGTCGCATCCACGAGCTGCTTCTCCATCTTGGCATCCATCGGCCCGGTCTCTTTATGTGTCCAGGCCGTGTCAATTGCGCCAGGGCACACGCAGTTTGCACGAACCCCATATTTTGCCTGCTCGACCGCAACCCCCATCATGAAGGCATGTATAAATGCCTTGGTTCCTCCATAGGGTGCATTTAGCGCCAGACCATTGAAGCCCGCCTCGGACCCCGCACTGACGATGTTACCGCGCGTTTTTTGAAGATGTGGCAGCGCGAATTTTGTCATCAAAAAAGCGGAGCGCAGGTTCATGCGCACTGTTCGGTCAAAGTCTTCGATCGGGTACCGGTCCACCTCAGCAGTCGCCAGAAAGACGCCCGCATTGTTGATCAGAATGTCGAGCCTGCCGAACCGTGCGATCGTGGCTTCGACTGCTGCCCGGGCTTGATCCTCGCTGGCAATATCGCCGAGATAACCGATAGCCTCGCTGCCTTTTGCCGTGAGTGCATCCACAACCTCGTTGACCGGGTCGTCCGGGAGGCCGACGCAGACCACTTTCGCCCCTTCCAACGCGAACTTATGGCAGATCGCCTCGCCGATTCCGGTGGAGCCACCGGTCACAATGGCTACTTTGTTCTGAAGTCGTCCGTTTTGCACGATAGTCATAACAAGCCTAAACCTTCCTAGCGATCCAGCAGGACCGGACCCGCATCAATCTTGATCCGGGTGAGCAGATACGGTTTTTCACGCCGGTCCCGGCCCTCGTTGTAGCCGCCCTGGCGGTGGAGTTGGTTACTGATGATGTACAGGTAGTTGTCGCGCCCGATGTCCAGCGTGTCGGGCCAGAGTAGCCGGTCATCGTGGACCACGGTCTCAAACAGCCCGGAGGGCAGGCGGCGCAGAACGGCGTTCTGCTCCCAGTTTGTGACGTAGATCCGGCCCTTGCGGTCGGTGCCGAGACCATCCGCCGTGCCCTTATCGCCGTGATCCTTCAAGGTCACGCGCACCTGCTCCTCGGTGCCATCGGGGCTTGCAAGGGCATCGGTGGCGACACTGTAAAGGCGGCGGCCAGCAAGCGGTGTGTAGTAGAGACGCGACCCATCAGGGCTGAGCGTGATGCCGTCGGACCCGATGTTCAGGTGGGTGGCGACACCGGGTCTGGGACGCTTGAACAGCGCACTTCCCTCGACGAATCCGACAAAGCCCGGTTCCGGCTGGACACTGGGGTGACCGGTCATCCGCCGCCAGGCACGCCCGGATGCCAGATCCACCATGACCAGACCAGGCTGCTTTCCCGAGTCGGTAATATAGACGATGCCCTTGTTACCCTTCCGCAGATCAATCCGCAGATCGTTCAGGTAGCCGCCGGGCGGCACGACAGCGGCGGGGAGCGGATAGATCCGTGAGACTCTGTTTGTCTTCGTGTCAATGCAGATCAGCTTGGGGACGAAGGGGGCGATCGGTTTCATGTTGATCGTGCCCGTATCGAGCGCCCAGAGCCGGTCCTTTGCGTCCACAAGGATTCCCTGCAGCGAGACCATGTTCGCGCGCGGTCCGCTCTTCGCGCCGTTCTGAATCGCGCCAGAGGTGGGGTAGGGGATCTCTCGCCCGTTGCGAAGCTCCGCGAGTGTGAAGCGGAGCGGGTCCTCCCAGCGCGGGTAGCTAATGAACCGGCGACCTGCACTGGTCACTGCCACGCCTACGGGCATCTGGGTTTGAAACTCATGGACGATCTCCAGCTTTGCCGCCCCGGTCAGCCTCTCCCGCGGCAGGCTTGCGGGAAGGGCCGCGACACCCACTCGGTTCTCGGCAACGGCGCAGACGCCAAACACTGCCGCGGCCCAGGAAGCGACAGCAAGGCATTTTTCGCGGTTCTTACGGAATCTATTCGCTGCGACCATGTGTCTCATTTTCCTCGACTTACCCGGCGGTCTTGTTCTCGTCGCGCCCATGGATGTGAGCTGGAGGGTAAGTGGCCTCAACGGCGGTGAAGGCCTCCAGCAGGCGGTAGGTGTGTGTCGCTCCTTTTGGCACGATCCAGGAATCGCCCGGCTCCAGCAACACCATCTGGCCTTCGCTATGAAGCTCGGCCCGGCCCGCGATCACGTAGCCCACCGTTTCGTAGTCACGCGCTACGGCGGGCTTCGGCTCGCCGGGCTGCTCGTCCTTCCAGAGACGCATGGCGACGTTTTTGCCGCTGGCGAGGTATGTCTGACCTAGTTCGCCCTGTGGCGAATGCGCAGACTGCACTTTGATAATCGTGGTATCACTCATCGTTTCGCTGCTTTCTGTAAGGCAGAAGATGGCCCCCGCTTCTCCGAGTGAAAGCGGGGGCCATGACCGGGTGCCTGCCTTAGATCCGGCCCGTACCAGTGGTCGTGCCGGTCGTCTTCGTCGTCGTCACGTCGTCGTTGTCAAGCTCGTCCACGTCCACATCGGTGCGTCGCACCGTGTCGCGGATCGTCTCTGTCCGCTCCGTGGCCTGCTTGCCCACGACCACCTCCTCGACCACGCGGGCCTGCTTGGAGACGACCGCCTCCTCTGACCGCTCGGTCACCTCGAACGTCCCTTCCTTGAAGGTGTTCAGGTCAGCGGCGGTAGCAGCGCGATTTACCGGGTGCCGCTCGACACTGATATGCTCCTCGTGAAGCGTGACCTGCTCCTCGATTGGGCGCTCGGTGATATACGTGTGGATGCGCGCGCCGCCCCGCTGGACCTGCCGCTTACCGACCGCAAGCTCCTCTTCCACAATGGGAATCGTGACCTCGTCGGTGCCAGTCCTTGCCGGGGCCGCGGCACGAGCGGTGGCGTAGGTGCTGCGTTCGGTCGCGATCTGTTCCGGGGTATAGGCAGGAGCCGTCTCGGTGTAGCCTGCGTACCCTGACCCGGAATAGTAGCTGCCGCGCTCGTCAATGTCCACGGGATTGTGACGATTGAAGATCGCCATCGCCGCATCGGCCCGGCTGTCATCGTTCACGCTCACCGAAACCAGCGTGCCGCCGCGGCGAACACCTTCCGCATAATACCCGGCGTCCTCCTTGGGAATACCCAGCCCGCTCAGCGCGCCGATAACGCCGCCACCCATCGCGCCAAGGCCCGCCCCGGAAAGGGTCGCCGCCAGCGGCCCGACTGCAAGTACTGGTCCGACTCCCGGAATTGCCAGCATGGCAAGGCTTGCGGCAAGACCCGTCAGGCCGCCAATAACCCCGCCCTTGACCGCGCCGCCTGCCGCCCCACCGACCACGCCAGGTCCGCTATCGTGACCTGCCGATTGGGTCGCGGTTCCATAGCTTGCACCATGCTCATTGGTGATAATACTGATGTCGCTGCGGTTGAATCCCGACGACTCCAGTTCGGTCACTACGCTCTGCGCCTCGTTGAACTCGTCAAATAATCCCACTACGGTTTTTGCCATCTGTCTCTCCTGTACTGCCTGGTGTTGCCAGGACTTTGACGCGCATTCTGCGGCGCGCTCGCGGTCATTGGACAAGCCCGATCTCAGCGCGGCGTGTCACTGTCTCCGATACCGCCTGGGGCGGAGTCTATAGGAAATCGCTCGACAGCGACTTCTTCACGGCGCAATGTCACCGTCTGCTGTTCGCGACGGTCCACGATGCGGTTTCGCGTCACATGTAACTCTTCGATCAAAAAAAGCTGCTTCTGAACCACTAGCCGCTCCTCGTAAATTGGGATAATCAGCGTGTCGCCTTCCTGACGCGGCGCGACCGCAGCCTCCACAATGCGGCCTGCGGGAACGCGCGTCACCTCGACCTGCTCGCGCCCCAGAGGCTCCTCGATGATCTCTTCACGCTCCGTAACCGTCTTGACGATGCGGATACCGCTTGTCTCCACCACGCGCTTGTGGATCTCGACGCTCTCCTCGATCACCGGCACCGTGATACGCTCCCCGCCAAAACCTGCCGCAGCAGTCGCCGCACCAGTCATCCCACTTCCCGCTTCCTGCGCGTGGGCCGCCACGGCTGACCGCACCAGGGGCAAGTGAAAGGTTCCATTCTCTCCCTGCCTGAGCAGGTGGACCGGCAGTGTCAGAGCCGGTCCACCATCTTCCGGGCGTAACACGACGTATTCGGCGTCCCGAGCGGGCAGAGAATCCAGCCGTCCCCGCCAGCCACCCTCACCCACCACGATCCGACTGTTTTCGTTCTCGATCATTAACGGCTTCTGCTCCCCCGACGACTTGTCGGTCACGTCTGCGTTCAACTCTGGAGGACGTCGTAAAATATCGGAACAAGGATAAGCAGGATCGCCGCAACCGCGAACGCGGTCAGCACGAAAATCACCGCAGGAACCCGCGTTTTCTTCGCCTGCCGTTTGTCCATGCTCCCGGTGGGGGGTAGTGTGCCCAGAACGATCCGCTCTCCGCGCTCCGTGTCGCCTGCCGTGTCTTCCAGTGGGGAGCGCATACTTTCCCGCGTTGGTGCCATAACCAGAACTCCTTTTCCTAAGTCTTAAGTCTTGTGGTGTCGCCGCGCTATTGGCCCGCACCGGTCGCATTTCTGCTGCCACCCTGGCTGGCACTGCTGGGTGCACCTGTCTCAGCCCCGTTCTGGGCGGGGGCACGATTCAAGAGTCGCGAACCGAGCGCTACCGCCAAAAAGAGCACAAGGGCTGCGATCAGAAGCGGAAGCCATCGCTGTACAGGTGACTTCCCGCTGTTATGCTCATCGGCATTGTAGGCGCGCACGGAGGAAGCGCTGTCGCTTAGCGCGGCGGAGGTCGCACCTCCCTTGCGTCCGGAATCGCTTACTGTGACACTGGAATCCGTCGCGCCCGTACTTGGAATGCTCTCAGCGGTTTTCGAATCGTAGGTTTTTGCCATAATGTTGCAGCCCCCAATGACTGCCTTTAACTGAAAGAGCGCTTGAGTCCTAACCGTTGATGACCTCGCCGCCGTTGACATGGATCGTCTGTCCCGCGACATAGGACGAATCCTCCGAGGCCAGATATACGTAGGCGGGAGCAAGCTCCGACGGCTGACCAGGTCGCTTCATCGGGGTGTCCGCACCGAACTGCGCCACCTCTTCGGGCGGCAGCGCGGAGGGGATAAACGGCGTCCAGATCGGACCGGGGGCGACGCTGTTAACCCGAATCCCTTTTTCGATGAGCTGCTGGGAGAGCGAGCGCGTAAAGGCGACATTCGCGCCCTTGGTGGACGAATAGTCCAGCAGCATGGGTGCTCCCCGGTACGCGACGACCGAACTGGTATTGATGATCGTGCTGCCCGGCTTCAGATGAGGTAACGATGCCTTGACCATGAAAAAGTAGGCATAGATGTTGGTCCGGAAAGTCCGGTCCAACTGCTCCTCGGTGATGTCGGCAATGCTCTCCTGTACAACTTGATAGGCTGCGTTGTTGACCAGAGTGTCCAGTCTGCCGAATGCCCGCACAGTCCGGGCAACGGCGTCCATCGCGGCAGCCTCCCCGCGCAGGTCGGCAGCAATGGCGAGACCTCGCCGCCCCTCCTGCTCGATCTGACGCACCGTTTCTTTGGCATCGTCATGCTCGTCGAGGTAAACAATAGCGACATCCGCGCCCTCTTTGGCGAAGGTCACGGCGACCGCGCGTCCGATCCCGGAGTCACCACCGGTCACAATAGCCACCTTGCCCTCGAGCTTGCCCGCCGCCCTGTAGGTGGGCGACTCGAATTCGGGGCGTGGGGTCATTTCGCTCTCAAGGCCCGGCTGTCGGTCCTGGTGCTGTGCCGGCATCGGCGATTTCGGCTTTTCGTCAGACATTTGGTCAAACCCTTCTGGCTCTTCCGCTACTTCGTTTGCCCGTAAATCCAGGCTACAGTGGGTGTTTCCCGATCAAAAAAGAACGAAAACCGTCCTGTCATAGACAAATTTATAACTTTCTTCTTTATGCTTTCTCGGTTCGATCCTGCTCTTGAGGAGGTACTTTGTAGAGGTATACGGTGTTTGGCGTATGGGTTTCGAAAAGGGCTGAGTGGACGAATAGACAGGAAAAAGTAATGGCAACGAGAGAGCTTTCCGAGATTCTGGACGACCTGGAGATGTCGGGGGCGAGCGCGACCGGTGATCTCTTCGACACCTACCAGGGGGTGCGCCCGCACCTGCGTGACCTCACCAGTGCGCTGTCTTTGAAGGGCGGCGACTACCAGCGGATCGGCACGGTCATCGAAAACCTGCTTGCCGGGGCTGACTCCCTGGCGACCACCGGCGGTCCAGGAGAGCCGACCAGCGATAGCGCGGCTGCGAACCGTATTTAGAACGCATCTGGGACCGGACATGCCCCAGCCTGCGGGCTGGGGAAAACCGGTACAATAGGGCGTGACCTATAGCGGCTTTCTGCTTCTCTTCCTCGCCCTTCCGATCGCCCTTTTGCTCCTGGTGCTCCGGCGGCGGCTGACAAGATTCCACAGACTGGGCCTGGGCCTGGTCTGCCTGATTGCATTTGTCTACACGACGCCGTGGGACAACTACGCCGCCTACAAGACCCTGTGGAGTTTCGACCCTGCATTCGTGTGGGGGCCGCCTTTCTGGATCGGGTACCTACCCCTTGAGGAGTACCTTTTCTATCTGGCGGAGGCCGTATTCGTCTGTCTAACCGTGGTCGCGCTCGCCCGGGTGCGCTGGCTCGCTCCGGAACCAGACGATGAAGGTCGCTCCTGATGCCTTTCGGTAGTGCCACCTATCTGCTCATCCTGACCCTTTGGGCCGCGCCGGTGATCTTGCTGCAATGGATTGTCGCCGGGCGCGCGCTGTGGCGCGCCCGGCGATTGTTACTGGCCTCCATCACCCTTTGCACGGTTTATCTCTCCGTGGCGGATGCTATCGCGATCGCGCGCGGGATCTGGCAGATCCATGCCGAGGGGGTGACCGGGATTCGGTTCGGCAGCCATCTGCCGCTGGAAGAGGCGCTGTTCTATTTCCTGACGGTCATCATGAGCGCCCAGGGTTTCATTATGATCGCTGGATACTTCCGGCCCAAACGGGAGCCGTTTTAAGGCATGCCACGAGTGCGAACGGGAATCGAAGCGCTGGCTTCCGGTGGGTTCCGGTCGCTGCAGGGGCAAAAGGTTGGGCTGGTGACCAACCCGACCGGCGTCCTGCCGGACCTCTCCTCCACAGTCGAGGCACTGCGGCGCGCACCGGGTGTCCGGCTGCGCGCCCTGTTCGGGCCGGAGCATGGCGTGCGCGGCGATGTTCCCGCCGGGGAGATGATCGGATCGGGACGCGACAGCGCCACCGGCCTTCCGGTGTACTCGCTGTACGGCTCGACCAAAGTCCCAACGGCGGGGATGCTGCGTGGTCTGGATGTCCTGGTCTTCGATCTTCAGGACATCGGCACGCGCTCCTACACCTATCTCTCGACACTGGGATGCGTCATGGAGGGAGCCTCGCGCCACAAGATTCCTCTGGTCGTGCTGGATCGGCCCAACCCGCTCGGCCTTCGCCGCATAGAGGGTGGGCCGACACGACCGGGCTTCTTCTCTTTTATCTCGAAATATCCTGTCCCCTTTCGGCATGGCATGACACTGGGCGAACTGGCACGCATGATCAACCGGCGGGGCTGGCTGCCCGGCGGCCGCCCCTGCGAATTGACCGTAATCCCCTGCGAGAACCTGATGCGAAGCCTCGTCGGCTGGGAGGCGCTTGGTGACATGCCCTGGGTGCCGACCTCGCCGCACATCCCACGCCCAGAGAGCGCTCTTTTTTATGCGGCTACGGGGATCGTGGGGGAGCTTTCCACGCTTTCCATTGGAATCGGCTTTCCGCTGCCCTTCGAGCTTGCCGGTGCGCCCGATATCGGAGCCGACTCGCTGGCACGGGAGATGGGGCGTCGAAACTTGCCGGGTTTTGCCTTTCGTCCGATGTCCTGGGAGCCGTACTACGCGGCCTACCGTGGCAAGCGCTGCGGTGGAGTCCAGGTCTATGTCACCGACCCTGCCGCCGCGCCCCTGTCGCGCCTGAACTTCGAGATCCTGGATGCCCTGCGGGCCCTGCAGCCGGGCCGCTCGTTCTTCGTGGGCAAAGAGCCGATTCGGATGTTCGATCTTTCCTGCGGCACCGACCAAATCCGCAGAGCCTTTCAGGCGGGTGCGAAGGCCCCTCAGCTCTGGCAGCTTTTCAGCGAGGGAACATCGGCGTTCGAGCAGGCGCGAAAACCGTATCTGCTCTATCCCTGAAACGGGGTGGACCCGCTCGAAAATTTAATCCTCTGTTAATCTTCGCAGGACCTTTCCTGTGATACGATTGGGGTGTGGGTGGACCGGTCCACTCAGTATTTATAACGAGAGTTTGTGCTTATTTCGTTTTATGGCAGCAACGATCCGAGATGTGGCGAAGGCGGCGAGCGTGTCTAAATCCACTGCGGCCTATATCCTGAGCAGTTCCCCGAATTTCCAGACTCTCCCGGAGACGCGCAAGAAGGTCCTAGAAGCCGCTCAAGCGCTGGGTTATCGGCGCAATGCGATCGCGGTGGCGCTCTCGTCGGGGCAGATCAACGCCATTGGGGTGTTTCTGCCGCTTCAGATGGGAGACCACGAAAAAGGAAGATCGCTGCTTTACTTCAAGGAGGTTTTAGCCGCGGTCGCCGGCGCAGCGGCGCGGCGGAATCTTCGGATCATGCCGATTCTGGTGGACCAAAGCCGGACGCTGACCGGGCAGGATCTTTCGGATCAGTGGGTGGATCGTTTGATCGTCACCTTCCCGGCAAGCCCGGAAACCTTCGCGGCGCTCGAGGCTGCGAATCTGCCCTGTGTCGGATTCGGATCGGCGAGCGGGCGGCACACTGTGGAGGCGGATAATCGGGGCGGGGCGGCGGCGGCGATAGACTATCTGGTCTCCCTGGGACACCAGCGGATTTTGCATTACAGTCATGATCCCGGTTCGACTGCCAACCATCAGCGCCGGGAAGGGTTCCTCGCAGCAATGGATCGGCATGGTCTCACGGTATCCGCGAAGCAGGCGATCATTCCGGATAACCGGCGCGACGAGCTTCGGCGGCGCTTCGGACTGCCGCCAGGTGAGCGCCCGACCGCGGTATTCGCCTACGCCGACGCTTACGCGGTCCAGGTGATGGACATTGCACACGATGCTGGTCTGCGGGTACCGCAAGATATTTCCGTGATCGGGTTCGATGACGGCGCGGTGGCGGTCCTGACCCGTCCCAAGCTGACCACGGTGGTAAATCCGCTGGAAACAATGGCGGATGCCTGCCTCGACTTGCTGGCGGCCCTGCATCGCGGCGAGGAGCCGCCCGCTGGCCCGTTGATTCCAACAACATTGACTATTCGCGACTCGACAGCCCCTGCACCGCCCTGACCAACTGACCAACCTGGAGGAACTGTATCTTGCAAAAGCCGACCTATGGATTTACTCTAATCGAACTTCTCGTTGTGATCGCTATTATCGCGATTCTGGCTGCCATCCTATTTCCGGTCTTCGCTCAAGCCCGCGAGAAAGCGCGTCAGACCTCCTGTCTGTCCAATATTCGGCAGATCACCCTCGCCAATATTTTGTACCGGCAGGATTACGAGGATACGGTCGCGTTCAACCGCGACTGCTCCAATCCCGGCGGCGCAGCGTGTATCAACGGTCGGGCGGCCCGTGGATGGGTAGATCTCCTGTTCCCCTACGTCAAGAACCGGGGCGTCTACAAATGCCCTTCAGACAGCGAGGAGGCGGTCCCGATGCCGCCGAGCACGACGCAGTACTGGGATGGCACGGCGGTCATGGACCCGCTGGCGGGCTATGTTTGGGGGCCGATTGTGCCCGGCACCCTGCTGGGCGGCGAAAACCGCTCCTCCTACGCCCGCAACAACAACCTGGCGAACAACGGCAGTGCGACCGCGACCGACGCCGAGGTGATCTACCCGGCGACAACGATCCTGGTGTTCGAGTTCGCGTCTAACACCGGGGCAGGCATGAACACCTCTGGCGACCGGCAGTACGGAACCCATTACACGATTGTGCGCCGCACCGACATTCAGCCTGCAGCGGGCACCTGTTCGACGTGGAACCGAAACCGCGGGGATAACTTGACCACGGGCAACAGCCGCTCCAACGCCTTGTTTGCCTCGGCACTTCCCGCGCAGCAGGCCCAGATCGAGCAGAGCCGCCCGTCCTCCGAGCGCCACAGTGGGGGAGGGAGTTATGGGTTCTGGGATGGTCACGCCAAGTGGTTCAAGCCGGAAAAAGTAAGCGGACAGTGCAGCGGTCGCCCCGCCGGTTTCACCGGTGTTGTGGAACCGGGAAACGATGGACAAAGTCCCGACTTCCGCATCTGAACGACTCCAACAGGAACGACTACAGCAACAGGACACCTTTCCGCCTTTCTGAGCGTCATCGCAGTGCTGGTCGGAAGTCGCGGGAGAGGCTGCTCGCCAGAAGCCAGGTAAAACTCAGGAGGATGGAATGTCCGGTATTGTAGAAGCGTCAGATGCTCAGGGGGCGGCGGCCCAAGCGACTGCCCCCAAGTCGACGAAAGAGCAGAATCAAGTCGTTCGTGCGGCCAAAAACGGCGACACCGATACCATCAGGGCGCTGATTGCCTCTGATCTAATGCTCGTTGGTGCCCGCGACGCGGATGGTTCGGTCCTGCTGCACTGTGCGGCCTGGAAGGGGCATTTCAAGCGGGGACTTACCCTTACCCCTTTGGCCGAAACGAGGGTACACGATGCGAAGGCAGTGGCAAGGCTGCTCAAGGAGCATGGCGCGACCGAATGAAAGGGGGCGATACCAGGAGCCGATCAGATCGGAGCCGCTCCCGGCACTTCCCCCGCCGTGGCGAAACGACTCAGCCCCAGAAAGCCGATGGGCAGCGCGCTTTCGCCGGTTGTCGCAAGGTCGGCGAGCGCCTCGCCGATCACGGGCGCGAATTTGAAGCCATGCCCGCTGAAGCCGCAGGCGACAGCTACATTAGCGTGGCTGGGGTGCCGATCCAGGATAAAGTGCCCGTCGGGACTGTTCGTGTAGAGGCAGATTCGGATGGCGAGCGTCGGCCCGTCGGCGTCGGGAAAGAATTGTTGCAGGGCAGGCCGAAAGGTCGCCTCGTCGCCGGGCGCCGGGGTACGGCGCACCGTCTCGGGTGTAGTCACCTCGCCGAGTGGGGCATGCCGGGCGATCTTGAAGCCGGGGTTATCCGCCAGCATCGGGAAGCCATAGTGAAACTCCCCCGCCCCGTGTTCGATGGCCCAGGACGGAAAGCCGGACTCCAGGCGGAATCGGTCGGGTTTGAGAGGCCAGGCCCAGCCCATCACCTGCCGCGTGACCGTCAGCGGAACGCCGATCCCGGTCACCACTTGGCTGCTCCACGCCCCGCCGGAGAGAACCAGACGATCGGCGTGGTATGTCTCACCGGCTGTGGTAAAGACAGTCACGCGGTTTGCGTCCGCTTCCCAGCGGCTGACGGCGGCGTTTCCGTGAAGAACGGCCCCGTGGCTTAGCGCCTCGCCCGCCATCGCGGCGACAGAGAGTTCCGGGCGCAGCGTCCCGCCCCGTGTCTCGAACAGACCGAGATAGTCGTCCGGCACGCAAAACTGCCCGAACCGATCCGCGATGGCCTGCCGGTCCAGGGATTCGTGTGGCAAGCCATGAAGCTGTGCCGCGTTCCGCGAACCTTGGATCAGGGCAGAGTCGGGCGGTCCCAGATACAGGCAGCCGGTCGGGTAGAGCAGTGTCTGGCCGCTGACCTCCTCCAATTCCCGCCAGAGTGCCCAGGCGCGTTTCAGCAGCGGCACATAATCCGGATGCTCGAAGTAGGCCAGCCGGATGGCGCGGCTGTACCCGTGCGAGCTGCCCAGCGCGTTGGGGATACCTTGCTGCTCCAGGCCCAGAACGCGCACGCCGCGCCGTGCCAGATGCCAGCAGGCCGCCGTGCCCATCGCCCCGACCCCCAGCACGATCACCTCGTAACTGCCGCTGCTCATGTCGAAGGCTTCGCAGAGGCGGCGCGGTTTTCCTTCTTTCCGGTCTGTCCCACTGCCCGGCAGTGGACGGTAACCATGATAACGCAATCCCTTGAGAGTCCGGCGAAAACAGAGCGGGCGCGCAAAATGGTGGACGCCATCTACCGCTCTGACTCCCGCCGCGTTTTCGCGACGCTGGTCCGCCTTCTGGGTGACTTCGACCTTTTCCTCGCGGACGAATTCCCGGAACACGGAGGCAAGAGTTCGCGGGCACTGGGCGGCTCGCCGGTAACGCTCCATCTGCAGGTCACGGACTGCGATGCTGTCTTTCAAAACGCGGTCACGGCGGGCTGCCAGGTGGTGATGCCCTTGAAGGAGATGTTCTGGGGCGACCGCTACGGATTGGCCGCCGATCCTTATGGGCATAAGTGGTCTATCGCTACCACAGTCCGACAGGTCAGCCCCGAAGAGATGGGCAGGCAATCGCTGCCCTTTAGGGTGGGGACGGCAGGGAGGAAATAGTGGCGATGACCAACACGTTACCCCTGGATACGGCGGGGCGGTGCCCACCCCGGAATTAATGACTGAATAGTCAGAAAGAAAATCGGAAGCACAATGACAGAGACTGAGATTGCAAGACCGAGGGTTGTGCCGGAGCGCGAATGGCGGGCGGAGCGTGTAACGCTTCTGGTACAGGAGAAAGAACTCACCCGGCAGTATGACCGGGTGAATGCCGAGCGGCGGCGGCTTCCGATGGTGAAGATCGAGAAACGTTACTCGTTCGATACCCCGGAGGGCGAAAAGACACTTGAAGAGCTGTTCGAGGGCCGCCGCCAGCTTGTCGTTTATCATTTCATGTTCGACCCGGAATGGGCTGAAGGCTGCCAGGGCTGCACGGGATTCGTGGACGCCCTCGGCGACCTGTCGCCGCTGAGCGAGCGCGACACGACTTTTGTGCTGATTTCGCGCGCCCCGCTCGCCAAATTGGAGGCGTATAAGGGGCGAAAGGGCTGGAGTCAGCGGTGGGTGTCGTCGCTGGGAAGCGACTTCAACTATGACTTCCACGTCACCGCGGACAAAACGGTGGTCCCGGTCGAATATAATTATCGCCCGGAACCGGGTGTCGAAGGGGAAGAGCACGGCATCAGCGTGTTCTTTCAGGACGGAGACGCTCTTTTCCACACCTATTCCGCCTACGCTCGCGGGGTTGAGAGTGTCACTGATGCCTACCGTCTGCTCGACCTGACCCCCTATGGCCGGCAGGAGGACTTCGAGGACTCACCGCCCGGATGGCCCCAGAAGCCGACCTACGGAGGATGATCGGGAGAATCGGGGAAGGCGCTGTTGCCTCACGGGTATCGTTCGACAGCGCCTGGCGCCGGGTAGAATCCTCTAGTGCGGCGGAACACAGCCTTGGACCGGCATCCTAATCGCTCCGTGGGTTCACCGACGGTATGGTGGATGCGCAAAAGGGTATGCCCGGTCTGTTGGCTAGTAGGGCAAACCGCCTTCAGGAGGAAACGCGATGATTACCGTGATGGGCGCGACCGGTCAGGTCGGAAAACAGATTGTCGGGCATCTGCTGGAGAAGGGCGAACCGGTGCGGGCGCTCGGTCGGTCGGAAGCGAAGCTTGCCGAGCTGCGGAGTGCGGGCGCGGAGGCACTCGCGGGCGATGCGAACGACGCCGACTTTCTCACCCATGCCTTCCGGGGCGCGGATGCGGTTTTCGCGATGCTGCCCCACGACCCCTACACTCCCGGCTACGATGTCCTGCAGGACAAGCTGGGCAAAACGGTGGTGAAAGCGATCGAGGATGCGGACGTGCGACACGCTGTCTGCCTTAGCAGTGTCGGGGCCGACCTGCCGTCAGGCACCGGGTTCATCGCGAGCCTGTACGCCCAGGAGCAGGGGCTGGGGGCGCTCGTGGGGACCAGCGTGCTCATCCTTCGTCCGGGGTATTTCTTCGAGAACTTTTATGTGTCCCTGGAAACTATCCGGAATGAAGGGGGGATCGCGGACACGATCCCGCCCGGGGTTCGAATACCGATGATCGCGACCCGCGACATCGCCCATGCTGCTGCCCACGCGCTGATAGCCCGTGACTGGAGCGGTATCGTCGTGCGGGAACTGCTGGGGCCGCGCGACCTCAGCCTTGCCGAAGTTGCGAACCTTCTCGGCGAGCGAATCGGGAAGCCAGACCTCGCGTATGTGCAGATTTCCGACTCGGAGATGACCGAGGCGCTCATGGGGGCGGGAATCGCTGCTGACTTTGCCGCGCTGAGCATCGAGACAAACCACGCCCTGAGCGATGGGACGATCCGGTCCCGCGAAGGCCGAACGCCGGAAAATACGACCTCTACGACCTTTGAGGAGTTTGCGTTCGAACTGGCCCGCGCGTACCAGGCTGCGGGCTGAGCGCGCCCAGGAACCGTTCTGCCCTGTCTGAGCCTGGGTCCGGGCCACGGCGTTCTGTGCTAAAATACGTCACTATGTCCAAAACTTCCGATTCCGCCAGCACCGACATCGCCCGTGTCGTCGAAACGATCGCCGCCGAGTATCGCGCCCAGGCCATTGACCGGCGCGGTTTCCTCACGCGTCTGATCGCCGTGACCGGAAGCATGGGGGCGGCCCATCTGCTGCTGGAATCGAACGGCATGGCGGCGACCCTGCTTTCCGACGCCGAGTCGCAAAAAGCGAAGGTGACCTCCACTGCTGTCTCCTTCCCCGAAGAGGCGAAAGAGATCCTTGGGGGTTACCTCAGCGCGCCGGAGGGCAAGGGACCCTTCCCTGCTGTTCTGGTGATCCACGAGAATCGGGGCCTGAACGAGCACACCCGTGATGTCGCCCGGCGCTTCGCCGCCGAGGGGTTTGTCGCACTCGCCCCGGACGCCCTGGCTCGCAGTGGGGGAACCGGCGCGATGAAGACCCCCGACGAGGCCCGCGCGGCGATTGGACTGCTGACCCCCGAACAGGCGATCTCGGACCTGAGATCCGCCCTCCGCTTCCTGGATGCTCATCCGGCGGTCCAAAAAGGGAAACTGGGTGTGGTCGGCTTCTGCTGGGGCGGAGCGCGCTCGTTCACGCTCGCGACCCAGGACCCGCGCCTTCGTGGCAGCGTCGTGTTTTACGGCACCGCGCCGTCCGCGCCGGAACTGGCGAAGACCCTCTGCCCGGTGCTGGGCCTCTACGGCGAGACCGACGAGCGGATCACCTCACGTGTCCCGGAGACCACGGCGGCGATGAAGGCGGCAGGCAAAAAATACGAGTCCAAAATCTACGCCGGGGCCGGTCATGCCTTTTTCAACGATACCGGCGAGCGCTATAATGCCGCTGCCGCCAGCGATGCGTGGACCCGCACCCTCGCTTTTTTCCGTGCGAACCTGCGCTAGCCGCCCCAGAACGAGTAGGGGGTGACGCCCAGATACAGGCAGAGGAGGTGCCAGGCGCTGCCGGTGACCACCTGGCCCAGAATGATCCCGATAAAAAAGGGCATGAGCTGACTGTACAGCTTGTTGCCGCCGTACCGCAGAACGGTCCCTTTTACGATCCAGGCGATCAGCAGCGGCATCCAGACCAGGTTGATCGCCCACGACGACGAGATGGCGTAGCCGATGGGGTGGAGCGGCCACCAGGGAAACTGAATCCGCGCCGCCATCAGAGCGGCGCAGAACAGGAACCCGATCCCCATCGCCCCCATTGCGCCGGTATTCGGCTTTGACGGTGCCTGGATCCAACCGTTCAGCCGGTTGTATGCTTCCGCGGCGAAGTTGCTGCCGTTGGTGAACTTCGCCTGGGTGCCGTTGGCGTAGGCCAGGTGCAGATAGGCCCAGAAGACGGCGACACTGCCCACCACGGCGGCGGTCATCATTCCCCACAGCATCACCTTTTGGTTCGCGCGCAGGGTGTGCGCGGCCTTCAGTCCCTCGATACCAAACGGCATGGGATGCGAGCGGTAAGCCCGATTGAACCAGTAGAAGAACGAGAGCAGGGTCAGGTCCTGCGCGGAAAATGCCTGCGTACCGAAGCTGTGCGTCAAAATATACTCCGGGCCGGAATAATGAAGGTCGTGGACCGGCGGGCCGAACTCCGCCCGCATCCGGGTGACTGCGACCGACAGGGCAAAGTACAGAAGGAACGCCACGATCGCGAGGATCGGAGACATGCCCACCCAGACCAGGAAGCCCACCAGCAGGCCCAGTCCGGCCAGTGCCCCGAATGTCGCCTGACGATAGGAAAGCGCCTCGGTTCGATCCTCCAGGTCGGTCGGCTCCCCCAGCACCCGTTTGAAAACGTCTCGGAAGTAGTGACGACCGTTCCAGAGCACGAACCCAACAATCGCCAGGTAGCCGCCGAACGACTGCTCGCGGACATAGGGGAAGTCCGGGGTTACATCCAGGGCGAACTGGGCGGCGATCACGGCCTGCAGCTTCCAGGTCAGATAGAAAAACCAGCAGGAGAACAGCAGGTCAAGCGGCAGCAGGTAGCCCAGACCAATCGCGAACGGATAGAACGAGTAACAGGTGAAGCCGACGGCGCTCCAGGGGCGGGTGGCGAAGAGGCCCTGACCTTGTACATTGATATGCTGCAGATTGATGCGGGGGATGCTCGGATACAGAAACGCCAGCCCGTTCAGGATCTCGATAGCGGCAAGGAGGCCGAAGCCCGCCCAGAACAGCCCGTTTTTCCAGAGCTTTCCGGAGGGGTCGGTCATCTGGAGGGGAATCTCGACCACGGGAAAGGGAAGCCGTTCGCGGTCCTGCCACCCCTGCCGGACCAGGACGTTGAGGCACATCATCGTCCAGACCAGCACGATCGTAAAACCGCTCCAGAGCAGCGCGGGCTTCATCCAGGGCCGCCAGTTCTCGGCCTGATACAGCGACGACCCCCCCTGGTAGTAACCCCTCAGCGCATCCCTGTCGGAGACCATCAACGGGGTGGGCAGATACTGTCCGAAGCGGTCCATCCACCCGTTCTCCGGCGTCGCGAATTTGGTGGGGTGCCCCATCATCTGAATCACGGATGGCAGCATGTCATGGCCTGCCAGTGCGGCCCCGATCGCGATCATCGTATAAGCCAGTAAAAGTTCCGCTTGCGACAGAGCCGCGCGCGGCGCGAGACGTTTCACGAGCGCGTTGGCGATGAGCAGGACCGTCAGGAGAAAGAAGACGTTGGCAAAGAGCGAGATAGTGGTGAAGTACGGGCCGCTCCCCAGCTTTTCAGCTTGGATCACCCAGAAAGCATCCAGCACGATCAGCGGCAGCGCGACCGGAAAGACTGCCCACCAGCGCAGCTTGGCGGCGGCGGGCGGTCCTGCTTCGGGCGCGGGAGTGTCTGGTGCGGCGGGGGCGATCGGCAGCGGCGACGGAGGCGCTGGAATGCGGCCCGGTGGAGAAGACGTCGCCACATCATCACCGACGCTGGAGAATAGGCTGGACATGGTTTCCTATTGCGCCAAGCGTCCCAAATCCTCCTGCGACGGAGCCTGAGGAACTGCCCTGATTTCCCGGTAAACTATGGCTATGGCTCCAGAGCAGTGGCACGTAGCGCTTTTGGGCGGTTTTTGCATTACGCGAAACGACAGCGTCGGCGACGGTCGGGATGAAACCCGAATCGCGCACTTTCGGACGCGCAAGACCGCCGCTCTTCTCGCCTATCTGGTGCTGAACCCGCGCCGTCACAGCCGCGATACACTCACCGATACCTTCTGGCCCGATGCTGATTTTGATGCTGCCCGTGCCAGCTTCCGGGTCGCCCTCTCGCACCTGCGGAAAAGCCTCGGCGAGACCTTTCTGGGCGTTGACCGCAACACCATCGGGATTGTCGCCCCGTTCGCCTGCGATGTGACCGCCTTCGAGCAGGCGTCAAGAGCAAAGCGATGGGATGAGGCGCGGCGGCTGTATAAAGGCCCTTTGCTGCCGGGTTTCTGGGAGGACTGGATCGTCGCGGAGCGGGAAAGACTGGAAGTCCTGTATGAAACGGTCCTGCAGCAAAGCGCGGTGGCCCCCCTCGAACCGCCCCTCGCGCTTCCCGTCACCCCCAGCCGCTTTTTCGGACGCGAGGATGAGATCGAGCAGATGGCCTCGCTGCTCACCGAAAATCGGTTGGTCACCCTGCTGGGAGCGGGTGGGATAGGAAAAACACGGCTTTCGATCGCTGCTGCTCGCCGCCATGCCGCGCTGTTTCCCGGCGGTGTCTGGTTCGTGCCGCTGGAAGGGGTGCGGGAAGCCGAACGAATTCTTCCCGCCGTGCGCGATGCTCTGGGCCTTCCTCGCGACCCGAAGACCGCGCCGCTGGAGCAGATCGCGCGCTGCCTGATCGGCCCACTGCCCTGCCTGCTGGTGCTGGACAACTTCGAGCAGGTGGCGGCCCTCGGAGCGCCCACGGTTTCGCTGCTGCTGGCGCGCGTTCCCAACCTTACGTGTTTGGTCTCCTCCCGCCGTCGTCTGGGTGTCCCCGGCGAGCGCCAGAAGAGCGTCGCCCCACTGCCCGAGGCACAAAGCGTCGCTCTGTTTCGGGACCGTGCGGGGGAAGCGGACCTGTCTGCTCAGGCCGCGACAAACGAGGCGGTGGCGGCCCTTTGCCGGGATCTGGAAGGGGTCCCGCTGGCGATCGAGCTTTGCGCGGCCCGCGCCGGGGTCTTCACGGTGACCGAGATGCGCGTACGGCTCGCCGAACGCTTCGCCCTGCTGACATCGTCCGATGCCAGCCGTACCCTGCGCCATCGCTCGCTGTTTGCTGCGATGGACTGGAGCTACCGGTTACTGACCCTGGAACAGCGGCGTTTTTTCGTGGGGCTGTCCGTGTTTCGCGGGGGATGGACCCACGAAGCGGCGGAAAGCGTCTGCGAGGAACCCAGCGCCGCGGAAATCCTGGCCCAGCTTCGGGAACGCACGCTGGTCGCCGGGACGCAAGAGAGCGGTCAGATTCGGTTCCGAATGCTGGAAAGCCTGCGGGAGTTCGGGGGGGAGCGGCTGACCAAAGGGGAGCAGACCCGGCTGGAAAGCCGTCACGCCGCGTTTTTCCTGTCTGCCGCCGAACGCGGGAACGCGATGCTGAGCAGTGGCGCGGCGGCGCGGACGCTGGACGGTTTCGAGGCCGATCATGACAATTACCGGGCTGCCTTCGAGCGCCTTGACGCGAGGGACCGGCTTCGTTTCTGCAGCGAGTTCTGGAAGTTCTGGGAGATCCGGGGCCATTTCGCGGAAGGAAGCCGCCGACTGACCGCTGCCCTCGCGGGGTGTCCGCGCTCCGGCGACCTGCGGGCAAAGGTGCTCAGTGGTCTTGGGGCGCTGGCCTACGCGCAGGGGGACCATGCCGCCGCGCTGTCCACGCAGGAGGAGGCGGTCGCGATCGCCGAGGACCTATCCGTCGCCGCGAAGGCGCGCAACAATCTGGGGCTGACGTTTCTGCGTCTCGGTCGGCTCGCCGAGGCGCAGGCAAGTTTCGAGCAGACGCGCCGGTTTTTCGCGGGGACCGGCAATAGAGAAGGGGAATCCGCGGCCCTGAACAATCTGGGGATCGTCCGCCGTCGTCAGGGCGACTTCGAGGGGGCGCGGGAAGCACTGGAGGCCGCGATCCTGCTGGACCAAGAAGTGGGAAATCAGCAAAGCCTCGCCTATGCCCTCAACAGTCTGGGACTGGTGCTGATCGCGCTCGGCCGCCGCGACGAAGCAGAGGCGCGGCTTGGGGCGAGCCTCGCACTCAAACGGGAACTGAACGACCGCGCGGGGGTGGTCTCGTCACTGTTCAACCTGGGCGTTCTGGCGGCGGAGCGGGAGCAGTTTCCCAAAGCGCGGCGCTTGCAGTGCGAAGCGCTGGAGCTGCGCCGCGAGCTTGGTCTGCGCCACGGCATCCTGGAAAGCCTCGGGGGATTTGCGGGCCTAGCCCTCGCGGAAGGAGAGCCGAAATCCGCCGCGATCCTGCTGGGAGCGCAGATCGCCCTGGGAATCGCCCTGAGCGCCCCGCTTGCTCCGGAGGAGCAGGAGCAGGCCCAAAAGGAGCTGCGCGCCGCGCTGGGCCACGAGGACTTCAAGTCCGCCCTTGGCAGAGGTACCGCAATGACGCTCGAAGAGGCGATCGCGTTTGCCCTTGCCAGCGGCAGCGGCGAGTAGGGCACAGCCGGGACGCCCGCGCCGAAACTAGCGGAGGATCTTCAGGGTTTCTTCATCGCCCGCCGGGAGACTGGAAAAGGAGGAAGGCAACTTCCCCACCAGACCCCCGGGTCGAAAGGAAATCCTATGAATGGAACAAACCGGAATCGTCTAAGAGCAGTGGTATCCGCGTCGGTCGCAGCGGGGACCGGACTACTGAGCACCGCGGGCACGGCCCAGGCGGATGTTATCGTGGCCTCGAAGGTCTCGGTCGTCAAAGGCGAGGCAAAGCGTGGAGCTTCGCGGTCGCCGCGCACCGTGACCGCGTACTTCAAGGAGGGGTATGGACGGCTGGAGGCCGGGAGGGGAAGGGTGATCCTGTACGACTTTCAGGCCCGAACAGTGGCGGTCCTGAACCTTGTGGAGAAGACTTATTACGAAAAGGCGATCCCTGACCTCGGCACCCCGCCGAATCTACCGGGCCGTCTCGCGCGCTTTGTGACCACGGAGGTGACCGGTGGAATCAAGCCAGCGCAGGGCGCGCCGCAAACCGTCGTTGGGCTGCCGACAAAGCCTTACCGTCTGCTCGCTCAGGTGCGCGTTCAGCCGAAACAGGCGTCCCCCGTCGGCGCTGGTTTCGGGGGAACCTTCCGTGCGGTGGGACAATTTCAGGGTGCCGCCTCCGATTCGGTGATTTCCGGCAGGGTCTCGGAGCAGATACGGATGCTCCTTCTCCAACAGATGACGGGCAGTGACGGGGCACCGTGGCCGCTGGTCTCCGATCTCTGGAAGCTCAAAGTGATCCCGCTGAAGGGGGTGGTGACGGTGACGCGCTCCGGCACCGCCACCGCGCCGATGCCGACGACGCTCTCGATGGAGGTCGTGACGCTGAACCAGAAGGCGACCCTGGACGCTTCGCTGTTTCAGGTCCCCGCCGATTACCGGAAGGTAGACCTGCCGGGGCCGGGAAGGGGCGACCGGTAAAGCTGGTAAAGCCGGAAACGGAAAGGACCCAAAAACGGCTGCCGCGGGGTGCGCGGCAGCCGTTTTTCTGGATCCGGCCGCCTGCTCAAAAGCCGGGCAGGGTATAGAGGACCTGCGAACCGCCGTTTACAGATACCTGCACGGCGCCGCTGACCGGACTCTGATCCGTAAAGGTGATGGCAATGGTGGCCGTGGCAGCCGCACCGAGCGGGAGCGTGTAGGGATAGATGACGGTGACGCTGCCGGCATTCGGAACGAAATTCCCGGATGCTGATGGGCGGACAATCAGCCCGCTGACGGAAGCGGACAGGGGGGGCTGTCCTTCTCCGGTGACCGTGACGCTGCCGGTGCTGAGGGCGACGCCGTCCCCAGACAGACCGCAGGTCAGGCTCCCCTGGAGCGTGCCGACACCAGGAAAGGCGAGGTCCGCGTCGGCGATGTAGGAAACATCCTGGCTTGTGATCGTAAGCTGTGTTAGGCTCAGTGTCCCGGACACCGCCTGCCCATTCACCGTGTAGCTGCCGAACGTTACCAACCCGGAGCGCCCCGTCCGATTATAGTTGACCGATACGCTGCCGCTCCGGGTGACCCCGCCCGCCCCGGTGGTGCCGGTGCCGAAATCAATCGTGACGGTAATGCCGTCCCCGCCGCCACGGGTGACCGTGACCTGTGGGCGGCTGGACCCGCTCTGCCGGGACCGTGTGGCGTCGCCTTCTGAAAGATAGCCGAGCGGCTCCAGCGCCTGTGTGGTCAGGGTGATGGCGGCGGTCGCGCCGTTGACAGCGGCCTGGGTCTGCTCCCGTGACGGAGACACCGATGCAGGCGGAACCGGTGTCGGTGTCGGGGTAGGAGTCGGAGCCGGGGTCACGGTGGCGACCGGGCTAGAGACGAGGGGGCTGCCCGTTTCACTGCCGCCTCCGCACCCGGCGAGAAGCGTGGCGAAACTTGCGGCGGTCAGTGCCCTCAGGGCGTGGGCTCTTCGGGAGACGGCGCTGCCGCGCTCCGCTCGGTAGGGATGGTGTCGGTTTCTGCGATACATGGCGTTCCTTTCCATTCCGTGCGGCGTTTTTCGGGTGCCGTTTCGGAGATCCGATTCCAGTGTGCGGTGTGGTGATGAAGAAGTTGTGAAGCCGTGGGGTCGGGGCAAGGATAGGGCGCGTCGCATGCCGGGCTTATCTTGACAGTCCTCACCGCGCCCTGCTACACTTAAAAGACCGTATTCCGCAAAACTACTCGATATTTGCCGGACCGAGGGCGCAGTGTGGCGTCGTCGCTGCCGTGCTCTGGAGCCTCGAAACCACATGATCGTCACCACCAAGCAGTTGTTTGCCCATGCCTATGGAAAGTATGCCCTCGGCGCCTACAATATCAACAACCTCGAACAGATTATGGGCCTGTTCAAGGGCGCGATTGACAGCAAAGCGCCTTTTATTATCCAGATCAGCAAGGGCGCTCGCGGCTACACCGATAAGCGGATGCTCGAAGGCATCATCCGCGCCGCCGAGGAGGTGTTTCCCGAAGCCGTCTTCGCGGTCCACCTGGACCACGGCGACGAGAAGACCTGTTATGAGTGTATCGAATCCGGCTTCTATTCGTCGGTGATGATTGACGCCTCCCACGACCCGTTTGAGGAGAATGTCGCGATCACCAAGCGTGTCGTGGAGGCCGCCCATGCCCGCGGCGTCTCCGTCGAGGCGGAACTGGGGATGCTCGGCGGCGTGGAGGAGGACATCGCAGTGGATGAAAAGAACGCCCTGCTCACTGACCCTATCGAGGCCAAGGAGTTTGTCGCCCAGACCGGCTGCGACAGCCTGGCCTGCGCTATCGGGACCAGCCACGGCGCGTACAAGTTCAGCGGCGGTCAGGGCCTGCACTTCGAGCGCATCAAGGCGATCCAGGCGCAGATCCCTGGAACTCCGCTGGTCATGCACGGATCGTCTTCGGTCCCCCAGGACGAGGTCGAGCGCATCAATGCCGCCGGCGGCAAGCTGAAAGAGGGCGCGAAGGGCGTGGACCCCAACCAGTATCTGCCGGCTGCCCAGCTTGGTGTCTGCAAGGTGAACATTGACACCGATGGTCGCCTGGTCTGGACCCGCGTTCACCGGGAGTTCTTTCAAAGCAAGCCGGAAGAGTTCGACCTGCGCCCCGCAGGAAAAGTCTTCATGGCGGAGTATGCCAAGTTCATCGTCAGCCGCAACGAGCTTCTCGGATCGGCGGGCCAGCTAGACTCCGTCCGCGAGTTCGCGACCAAGAAGTGAGGGCTGAAACGAAGGGGAGGGGGGCGCATGTCTGACCCGGGAAAGGCCGCGGCGGGTCGCGCCGCCGCGCGACTCGTCGAGGACGGGATGACCGTCGGTCTTGGCACCGGCTCGACCGCCTCTTGTTTTGTCGAGGCGCTGGCAGCGCGGGTGAGGGAGGAGGGACTGACGATCCGCGGCGTTCCCACCTCTCAGGCCGCCGAGCGTCTGGCCCGACAGAGCGGCATTCCCCTTTTTCCGCTCACGGAGACGACCCGGCCCGACCTTACCATTGACGGGGCGGACGAAGCAGACTCTTTCCTGAATCTGATCAAGGGGGGCGGCGGGGCGCTGGTGCGGGAAAAGCTGGTCGCGGCCTCCTCCGGGGCGATGATCGTGGTCGCGGATGAAAGCAAGCTGGTAGCAACGCTCGGGGCGTTCCCGCTGCCGGTCGCCATCATCCCCACCGGCTGGGAAACGACCCGTGCCCGGATCGAGAAGGTCTTTCCGCAAGTGCCGGTGACGCTGCGGCTCGCCCCCGGAGGCAGTCCCACAATCACGGACGACGGTCTTCATCTTCTCGATCTCCACTTTGGACCGACGATCACAGACCCAGAACGCCTTCAGGCGCAGCTTCGCGCTGTTGTGGGAGTCGCGGAGGTGGGATTGTTCGTCGGGATCGCCTCCCGAATGATCGTGGGACGACCCGACGGCACCACGTTCGAGCGGACACGGTGACCTGCTGGGCGACAGCCTCTGCCGGTCAGAACACGGAACAACAAAACAATGCTGGTGTATATCGGAACCTACTCCCGGCGCGGTAGCAAGGGAATCTACGTCTATCGTCTGGACCCAAAAACCGGTGTCCTGTCCCTGGTGGGGGACAGTGGGGGCAGCGTGGGGAACCCTTCCTTTCTCGCGCTGCATCCGAAGGGGCGATTCCTCTACGCTGCCAGTGAGGCTGGCGGCGGGGCCGTCGCGGCGCTCGCGCTGGACCCCGTGACCGGCCTGCCCACGCTTCTGAACCAGCAGTCTTCCCAGGGCGGGGGAACCTGTTTCGTGGCTCTGGACCGGGGCGGGAAATGCGTGGTGGCGGCGAATTACGGTGGCGGAAGTGTCGCCCTGCTGCCGATTGGTGGGGATGGCAAACTGCTTCCCGCCTCCGCCTTTATCCAGCATCAGGGGGCCAGTCGGGCCAATCCGGGCCGCCAGGAGAACCCCCATGCGCACTCCATCAACGTGGACGCGAAGGGACGCTTCGCGGTCGCGGCGGATCTAGGGCTGGATAAGCTGCTGGTCTACCGGATAGACCCGTCGAAGGGGACTCTCACCCCGAACGATCCCCCAGGAACGGCGACCAAACCCGGCGCGGGGCCGCGCCACTTCGCCTTCCACCCGAACGGGCGGCTGGGCTTTGGGATCAATGAACTCGACTCGACGGTCACCTCGTACCGCTACGACGGCGACCGGGGAACGCTGACGGAGATCCAGACCCTCTCGACGCTGCCCGCCGGGTTTTCCGGCAGCAGCTCGACAGCGGAGGTCGCGGTCCACCCTTCGGGAAAATTCCTCTACGGCTCAAACCGGGGCCATGACAGCATCGCCGCGTTTGCGATTGACACCGCTTCCGGGAACCTGACCGCCACCGGGCAGTTTCCGACGGGAGGAAAGACACCGCGCCATTTCGGCATCGCGCCGACCGGCGATTTCCTGATTGCCGCAAACCAGGACTCCGATAACCTGGTGGTCTTCCGACTGGACACGCGCACGGGCCGCCTCCTCGCGACCGGGCAGACCGCCGGGGTGCCCGCCCCGGTTTGCGTCCGGTTCGCCGCCGAGCGGTGATACGATACCTGGCACTCTCGTGCTAGTGTCCAGTCCCCGTTCCCGCCATCTCGCCGAGGCCGGTCTTCGGCTCAGGAACACAGACACGCACCTTGCGGATGCGGCGGCCCGCGAGTTCGCTGACCGTGAAGGTCGCCTCGCCGAACGGGACGGCATCATCCATGCGGGCCGCCGTTCCACCGAGCGCGGAAAGCACCCAGCCGCCGACGGTATCCACCTCCGGTTCGTCCTCCGGTCCGGTGATGCCGAGCGCGCGCTGCAGCTTTTCCAGCGACATGCGGGCGTCCACCTGATAGCAGTCCTTGCCCGCCGGCTCCAGCTCCGGCGAAGTCCGATCGAACTCGTCCTGGATGTCGCCGACGATCTCCTCGACGATATCTTCCAGCGTCACGATCCCCGCCGTGCCGCCGTACTCATCCACGACCACCGCCATGTGCTGCCGTTCCCGCTGCATGTCGCGGAGCATCTGGTCAATCGGCTTGGTTTCCGGAACCCGCAGCACGCCGCGCACTATATGCGAATCTATCGAACCATCCAGGGGCGTGTGACGGCCCTGCGCCAGAAGCTGCTTGACATGCACCATCCCCACCACGCGATCCGGCGACCCGTCGCAGAGCGGAAAGCGGGTATATCCGGCGGCATCCGCGATGGCGATGTTGTCCGAAAGGGACCGTTCCTGATCCAGAAACACCACGTCCGGGCGGGGCACCATGATATCTTTCGCCTGCTGATGCCCGAAATCCAGCACCTGATTGACCAGGTGTACTTCGGATGCCTTGATCTCGCCGCCCGCCATGCTGGCATTCAGGATCAGACGAAGCTCCCCCTCCGAGTGGGCATCGCCGCCATGCTCCCCGGCGGCGGTCAGCCCAAACGGGCGCAGGACCAGGGAGGCAGTCCAGTTCAGAAACGCAATCGGAGCCTTGAACAGTCGGTAAAAGAAATCGAGCGGGTAGACAATCGCGAGAGTCGTGGACTCGGCGCGCTGAATCGCCAGCGATTTGGGGGCAAGCTCCCCGATCACGATATGCAGCGCGGTAATGATCGTGAAGGCGATGGCTCCGGCGACAACATGACGGGTCGTCGGTGAAAGGCTGCCAAACAGCGGGTCGAGCAGATCGGCGAAAGCCGGTTCACCGATATAGCCCAGACCAAGCGAGGCGAGTGTGATGCCAAGCTGGGTCGCGGACAGGTAGGCGTCCAGGTGCCGCACGGCCTCCTGGGCCTTCTTCGCCCCGAAGGCGTTCTTGGCCGCTAGCTCGTCAATTCGCGTGGTGCGCACCTTGACGATGGCGAATTCGGCGGCGACAAAGAAGCCGTTCAGAAGGACGAGCAGCAGCGCCACGAGAACCAGGACGATGGATTTTAGGGTTTCAGGGGGCATTTACGGGTGCGGGTAATAAGCGTCAAAGACAGTTTACCCTTTTTCCCCGATTGGGTGCGGAACGCTCTTGATCTCTGCCGCTGGAGGTGGGCTGACCCGCGCGGATTGCTGGGCTGCCTTGACACCCCCCTGCCTGAATGCTAAAATCAAGGCCACCACTGCGGCCCCAAACCCCGGACTTTCCCTGTTTCGGCACGCATCTTAGAGGCTTGTTTTTACACTGTGACCGACTTTGGAATCAGCGCGGAGGACCTTCAACGCCTGGCGCATCTCGTGGAAGAAAACGGGCTGAGCGAACTGCGCTATGAAGAGGGGGACCTGCGGGTCACGCTCCGTACCGCTTCTCATTTTCGCCAGGCTGCCACGGTGTACGCCTCGCCGGACACCCCCCAAACGCCTGCCGAAGGCGCGGGGGTCGAGACCGAGATGGGAAGGGAAGCGGCGACACCGGGAACCGCGACCCTGGAAGCGAACCCGCATCTGGTCCGCATCGAAGCGCCGGTGATGGGGGTCTTTTACCGATCTCCCGCGCCCGGCGAGCCGTCGTTTATCGAGGCCGGGGATGTTCTGGAGGTCGGTCAGCCTATCGGAATGATCGAGGCGATGAAGGTGTTCTCCGAGGTGCTGGCGGAGATGGCGGGAACCGTGGTCGAGATTCCCGCGAAGAACGGGGCGCTGGTACAGCCCGGCGATGCGCTGGTGCTGCTGCAAGAGGTGGAATAGCGATGCGCGAGATTAAAATCGGGGTGCTGGGACTGGGGGTCGTCGGGTCGGGGGCCGTGCGTATCCTTCAGGAGAACGCGGACGCCATCGCGCAGCGCGTCGGAGCAAAGCTGGTTGTCAAGAAGATCGCCGTGCGCAGCCTTGACAAGCCCCGCGCGGTTTCCGTAGACCGCGCCTTGCTCACCGACGATCCTTACGAGGTCATCAACGACCCGGAGATCGAGATCCTCGCCGAACTGATCGGCGGCGTGGAACCCGCCCACGAGTATGTGATGCGGGCTATCGAAAGCGGCAAGAACATCATTACCGCTAACAAGGAGATGATGGCGAAGGCCGGTCATGACCTGATGGAAGCGGCGGGCGCGGCCAAGAAAGATTTCTTCCTGGAAGGAAGTGTCGCGGGCGGGATTCCGATCGTCGCTGCGATGAAGGAATCGCTGACCGGAAACCAGATCCGCGAAGTGATGGGGATCGTCAATGGTACGACCAATTACATCCTGACCAAAATGACCGAGGAGGGCGCGGCCTTCGCTGATGTTCTTGCCGAAGCGCAGGCGCACGGCTACGCGGAATCGGACCCCACCAGCGATGTGGACGGCTTCGATGCCCAGTACAAAATAGCGATTCTTGCCTCTATCGCCTTCAACTCGCGCGTCCACGTGGAAGACATCTCCGCCGAGGGGATTCGCGGCATCGAAGCGCGCGATATCATCGTGGCGCGGGAACTTGGCTACCGGATCAAACTGGTCGCGGTCGCCGAGCAGTCCGCGAACGGCAAATCCATGCAGGTGCGCGTCCACCCCGCACTGCTGCCGCTCAAGCACCCGCTCGCGACCGTGGACGATGTCTTCAACGCGGTTCTGGTGCGCGGCGATGCAGTGGGCGACGTGATGTTCTACGGGCGTGGTGCGGGCAGCCTGCCGACGGGGAGCGCCGTGGTGGGGGATATGGTCGCGGCGGGGCGCAATATCCTCGCGGCTTCCACCGGGCGCATCGGCTGCACCTGCTTCGAGGAGAAGCGGATGCTGTCCGTGGACGTTTTGGAATCACGTTACTATATCCGTGTGCGGGTGGACGACCGGCCAAAGGTATTGGCTTCGATCGCCAGCATTTTCGGCGATAATGACGTCTCCATCGAGTCTGTTATTCAGCACCTCCTCCC
Source organism: Armatimonadota bacterium (assembly GCA_014380815.1). GTDB lineage: Bacteria > Armatimonadota > Armatimonadia > Armatimonadales > Armatimonadaceae > JACMJB01. The sequence continues at coordinate 4,109 of JACMJB010000139.1, read as the reverse complement.
CTCCGCGGAAGCCGAAATCGTCTGGGTGACGCACCTGGTACGGGAAAAGCACCTGCGCGCCGCACTCGCCACGATCACCAAACTTGACGCCGTCCGGGCGGTTAGCAACTGTATCCGGGTGGCGGAATGAGCGGTCTCCGCGGGGGGAGCGGCGCATGATTTTCGACGAACTGCCCTTCGAGCAGCGCAGCGCGATCCTCGCCTCCGTGGTCGCCCCCCGTCCGCTGGCCTGGATCACCTCGCGCGGCGTGGCAGTGGGAGAGGGCACCGAGCAGGGCGTGAATATCGCGCCGTTCAACTCGTACACCGGCCTGGCCAACAGCCCGCCGCTGGTTGGGGTGGCCTTCTCGGAGCGTGAGAGCGAACCAAAAGACACCCTCGCCAATATCGAAGCGACCGGAGAGTTCGTGCTGAATATTGTCACGAGAACCCTCGCAGAAGCGATGAACGAGTCTGCAAGGGAGTATGGGCGCGGAACCGATGATTTCCAGCGGCTAGGTTTGAACGCCGCCCCAATAGACGGGGTTAGTGTCCCGCGGATCGCGGAATCGCCCGCCGCGCTGGGCTGTGTCGTGGAAAGCATCGTGGACCTGCCGCCGTCGCGCTGCCGCCTGGTCGTGGCGCGGGTCGTCGGGGCGTTTATCTCCGAAGGGTTCGATACGGTCGGCGCGGATGTGCTGGCATCGGTCGGCCCGCTGCGCTATGCCAGCCTGCGCGACCCGTTCACGCTGCCCAAGGTGTGGGGATAACGGCTGCCGCTTCGGTCGAAATAGAAAACTATGTCTGGAATCATTGAACGCTATCGTCCGCTGCTGCCCGATGTCACCGATGCGACGCCGGTGATCACGCTCGCTGAGGGAAGCACACCGCTGATCGAGGCCCCGCGTCTTGCCCGGTGGATCGGTGTACCGCCTCAGCTACGGGTCTTCCTGAAGTTCGAGGGAATGAACCCGACTGGCTCATTCAAGGACCGGGGCATGACGATGGCGGTCAGTAAGGCGGTCGAGACGGGCGCGAAGGTCGTGATGTGTGCCTCGACCGGAAACACTAGTGCTGCTGCGTCCGCGTACGCCGCCCGCGCGGGGATCGCCTCGGTGGTGCTTCTGCCAAGAGGCGAGGTCGCGCTGGGAAAGCTTTCCCAGGCATTGATCCACGGGGCGCAGGTGCTCGCCATTGACGGCAACTTCGATGATGCCCTGAATCTGGTGCGCGACATCTGCGCCACTCACCCGATCGCGCTGGTCAACTCTGTGAATCCGGTCCGGATCGAGGGACAAAAGACCGCCGCCTTCGAGATCGTGGACGCGCTCGGCGATGCCCCGCACTTTCACGCGATCCCGGTGGGTAACGCCGGGAATATCACCGCTTACTGGCGTGGTTATCAGGAATATCACGCGGCGGGCCGCGCGACCCGCACTCCAAAGATGCTCGGCTTTCAGGCATTCGGCGCGGCCCCGCTCGTGGACGGCAGCCGGGTTCATGAACCCTGCACCATCGCGACCGCTATCCGCATCGGGAACCCGGCGTCGTGGAAGGGGGCCATCGCCGCCCGGGATCAGTCCGGGGGCTTGATCCACAAAGTCACCGACGAACAGATCGTTGCGGCTTATGCCGCGGTTGCGGCAAATGAGGGGATCTTCGCGGAGCCTGCCTGCGCCGCACCGGTCGCCGGTCTGAAGATGCTTGCCGAGAACGGCTACTTCAAAGATCTTCCCACCGACGAACCCGCGACCGTTACGGTGACCCTCACCGGACATGGACTGAAAGACCCGGACCGTGCGATAAAAACGGTGGCATCGGGTATCGTAGAGGTAGCCGCGCAGCGCGATGCGATCCTCCGTCAGCTGGACCGTTTTTTCTAAAGTCCTCGAAGCGTTGAGGGCTGGAACCGATTGGTCTGTGGCGCGTTTGCACCAATACGACCGCTAAAAATGTTGGTGAACCCACGGGTTTAATCAGGAACGAACACGCAATGGATGAACGAGTGCCAACCGGGGCGGCAGCAGCGACGACGCTCTCCGATTCCCTGCCCATCGCTGCCGCAGCGCCCCTTGACCCTGTGCTGGAATCCCGCCTCGTTGCGGTTCGGGCGGCTGAAGAGCGCCGGGGCAGCCTTGCCGCTCGAATCAAGCGGGAGCGACGGGTCCTCCTGCCCATTCTGGGATTGTGTCTTCTGGCCCTTCCGAACTTCGGCATGGCAAAGGTACAGGGGCATTCCATGGAACCGACCTATACCACCGGTGATTCCCTGGTGCTGCTGAAGACATTTCGTCTGTTCGCGCCGGTCAAAGTCGGCGATATCGTGATCGTCAAGCTCAAACATGGCGCCAACAAGGGCGAGGAGATCGTCAAGCGCGTCGTGTTCGTGCAAAACGAGAAGGGGAATGCCCTCTGGCCCCGGTATCTGGAAACGGGGCGTGGTCGGGTCCGCGCGGATTCCTGGTTCCCGGAGTACACCGGGGGCGGGGCGGTCGTGCCGATCGGATCGCTCATGGTCATGGGGGACAACACCTACAACAGCCTGGACTCCCGCGATTTTGGCCCGGTCTTCGACTATGAGCTGCTGGGAAAGGTGCTGAGCCGCTGAGCGCTCCGGGCACCGCGAGCCACGGTCCGGTCGTTCTGGCAACGGATATTCCCGGTCTGCGGCGCCATGCCACGGGCAAGGTGCGCGATGTCTACCAGGTCGGGGACGATGCTCTCCTGCTGATCGCGACCGACCGCATCTCGGCTTTCGATCTGGTTCTGGCGCAGGGAATCCCGGACAAGGGTCGTGTCCTGACCCAGCTTTCGGTCTTCTGGTTCGCCAAGACCAAGTCCCTGTTGCCGAACCACCTTCTCACCGCTGACGACAACGAGATCGCGGCGCGCCTGCAGGCGCGCGGGGTAGAGCTGACCGATGACCTGCGGCAGATGCTAGCGGGGCGCTGCCTGCTATGCCGACGCTCGCAGCCGCTCCCGATTGAAGCGGTCATTCGCGGCTATCTCTCCGGGTCCGGCTGGAAAGAGTACGCGCGTCTGGGCGACTCCCACGGCGGCCCTATCTCCCTGTGGGGGGCGGCACTCCCGCCCGGTCTCCGGGAAAGTGACCGGCTGCCCGTGCCCCTCTTTACCCCCTCGACCAAGGCCGTCGCCGGTCATGACCTGCCGATACCGCAGAGCGAGATCGTCTCTTACATCGGTGAATGGGCCGAACCGGTGCGTGATGCCGCAGTCGCGCTGTACTCGTTCGCGCGCGACTATGCTAGGGCGCGCGGTATCCTGCTTGCAGACACGAAGTTCGAGTTCGGAACGGTATCGGGTGCGAACGGCGCCCCGGAACTCCTGCTGATTGATGAGGCATTGACCCCCGATTCGTCGCGATTCTGGGATGCGGATACCTACCGCCCCGGCGGCCCGCAACCCTCGTTCGATAAGCAGTTCGTTCGCGACTACCTTCAGTCTGTGCCCGGCTGGGACGGCGAGGCCCCTGCCCCTGATCTTCCCCCGGACGTCGTCGAAAAGACCGCCGACAAATACCGCGAGGCGTATCGCCGCCTGACCAGTCGCGATCTGCCCGAAGCCGCGTAAACGACGGGGCTTTTTTCCTTTTCTCCGCTAAGGACCGCCCGTGCCATTCGGTCATTTGATCGGTTGTGGCACGCTCACACCGCGACGCTTTGCGCTTCGCCGGGCGTCAGCCAGACGATGCGCGAATCCAGTCCGGCCTTCGCGAATACCTGTTCCGCCACGGTGCGGGATTCGATGAAGTGTTGCCAGCCCTCGTAGTGGACGGGCATCACGGTTTTGATGCTGAGTGTCCGCATTGTTTGCACCGCTCCGGCAGCGTCCATCGTCAAAAGCGGTTCGCCCTCTGCGGGGCGCACGCCGCCCAGAAAGAGAACTGCCGTGCCGATGCGTCCGAAGCGCTCGCCGATCTGTGCGACGCCCTCGTACCAAACCGTGTCACCGGACACGTACAATGCGTCGTTTGTCGCGCCCTCCCATTCGAGAACAAAGCCGATGACATCGCCGGTTACGGGTTCGATACCTTCGGGGCCGTGCCGCGCCGGGGTCGCCGTCACCCGCACCTCGAACCCGGTAGCGGCATCGGAGACGGGGACCGAATT
>JACMJB010000138.1 GCA_014380815.1 Armatimonadota bacterium | reverse complement strand
GGTACCTCGAATGTCCATATCCGCTCCATCGCGGACTTCGTGCTGGAAAAAACTGAAGAGCAGCGGCTTCCCGCCCCGAAGATCGAGGGCAAAGACGCGGGTGAGTGGGTGCTGATTGACTTCGGAGATGTTGTGGTGCATGTCATGGCGGAAGAGACGCGGGACCGCTACAAGCTGGAGCAGTTCTGGACCACGCCGCAGCCCAAGGGAGCGCTGCCGCCGACCCCGGACACCACCGCCGATAACTCGATGGGCGGCCTGGATGCGGAACGCATCGGCAACTTCGATCAGGACGAAGAGGATGAGTTCGACGACGAGGACGCTGACTTCTTTGACGAGGCGGACCAGGAGGTCGAGCCGATTGACGAGGACGACGACTTCGACGCCGACGCGCAGCCAGGCAAGCCCACCCTGCCAAGCACCAATGGGCAGAAAGCCTGACGGCGAAGCGTGATGGCCGCTGAGACCACAAACTGCTCGAACTGTGGACAGGCAAACCCCGCGGGGATGCGCTTTTGCGGTCACTGCGGGGCCGCCCTGGCCTCGGTGACCCAAACGCTAGAAGGAGCAGCGACGACGACGGCTGGTTCGACCAGCGATCCGACTCTGACGCTGGAGACATCGTCGGCGGGCATCGCTGCCGCCGAGCCTCCGTCCACCGGCTCGTCTCCATCCCCGAACCCGGCTTCCGCCGCTCCGGTGCCGACCCTCGCGGCGGCGACCCTTGCGGTGCCGACCCTTGCGGTGCCGACGGACCCCATCGCGCGGGAACGGGAGCGGGACCGTCTACTCTCTCTGGCGAGCGTCCAGCGAATGCGGGCGCAGATCCTGGATGCGCGCAGCACGCTTCTCCAGGCGATCGTCATCTCGGAGGGGATGCCCGGCCCGCAGGTGGCCCCGATCCACGAGATGCTGGGGGATCTGCTTGCCGCTGAGGAGCGCTGGGAGCAGGCTGCCAGCGCCTACGAGCAGGCCCAGCTGCGGGACCCGACCCGCGCCTCCGCCGAACGAAAGTTCGGCGAGATGACGCTTCGGATCTCGGATGAGAAGGCGATGGCCGCCCTTGGCGGCGGGGCGGTTCCGGGCACTGACGCCATCACCAGCGGTTCAAAGGCCAAGCGAAATCCCGGCTTCGCAATGATCCTGTCGCTGATCGGACCCGGTTTCGGGCAGTTCTACAATGGACAGTTCGTTAAGGGCTGTCTCTGTCTGGGCGTTTTTGTGGTCGCCGTGTTCTTTATCACGCTGACCTCGGACGGGCAGACACTGCGCTGTGTCTTTCTTCCTGCGTCGGAGGGCTGCCGGGGATTATCCGTCTCGCCGGTAAGCTGGGTCTGCCTTCTGGCGGCGGTGGGGGCCTGGCTGTTCAGCCTGATTGATGCCCCGGTCGCCGCCTCCAAAACGGAAGATACGCTTGGGGATGGTGGCCCTGCCATTGATAAGAGCGGGTGGGAAGTCTGAGCGAGCAGACTCTTTCTAAGGCATCACCACGCCGATAGTGAGCAAAATATTGGCGTAGATGCGCTGCTCGCCGGAGGCGATCACCAAGGCGACTTCCTCCTTTGAGGCCGCCTCATAAAACGTGAACCGTTCCAGTGGCTCCAGGATACTGCCCGGCAGCAGGGTGCGAAACTCCGCCCAGATCGGCGGCTCCGAACCGTCCGCTGTCGCCATCACGTTTACGGACTCGATGGGGATCGCCTGGGCAATCACACTCAGAATCTCCGTGACGGAGAGGATGCCGGGAGCGAGGTTCAGGAACACCTTGCTCGCCGCCGGGTTTGACCCGGTGGTGTGCGGGTAGTTCCCGTCGGAGATAAGAACCCTGGAACCGTGGCCCGCAGCGCCGAGGGCATACAGGATCTCCGGGTGCAGCAGCGTTGTCTTAAGCATCATTGTCCTTCTGGGAACCGTGCGGCGCGATCAACGTTTTGGTGCCTGGTCCCGGCGGGAGCAGCGCGACTCGTTTTTCATACTGAGAATAACCGGTCAGACAAGCGGTCAGCCATGGAACGGCGGCGGCGAAGCCCGCCAGAACATCGCTGGGATAGTGAACCCCCAAATAAACGCGGCTCGCCCCAATCAGCGCGATCGCGTTGCTGGAGGCAAGCAGCACGATCCCCCGCCGTATCGGGTCCGGCCGGGTGCGCATCCACCAGGATGTCAATATCCCATAGAAACAAAGCGAGATAAAGGAATGGCCCGAGGGGAAACTGAACGTCCCCTCCTTCGCGAGCGCCTCGATCAGGCTGGGGCGCTCGCGCTCAAACAGGTGCTTGATGCCCCCGATGATGCCCCCGCCGCCCGCAAGCGTCACGGCAAGGAGAATACCCTTGGATCGGTGGGACGGGCTGTGCCAGGAGAGCGCGAGACTGCCCAGACCGACCAGGGTCATCAGGTCGGGACGGGCAAGAGCAGACGCCGCTTTCATCAGTGCGGTCCGGCGCGGGGTCCGCAGCGAAAGCCCCAGTTTCAGTCCGTCGTGGTCGAAGCGCCATACGCCGTCCTGCTCGCGAATATCATCCGCGAGGTTGAAGAACAGCACCAGCGCCCCGGCGGAGAATCCGGCACCCAGCGCCAGCGGTGTCAGCACAAACGGCGCAACCGGTGCGACGTATTTCCGCGCTTTCATTCCCATTTTACGCGCTGCGGAGACCACCAAGCGGCGCGCGAACTTTCCTAGCCCCATCGTTCCCCTATCTGGCTGTCCGCGCTATTGTACGACATCCCCACCGTTATTCCCTTTCGCTGCTAGTTCCGCTGGCGCTGCTGCCTGCCGGGTGACTTTTAGGATGAATGATCACGGCGCGATACAGGGGTACCCGCCGCACAACGCTTCCTACCAGACCTGCCGCAGCGGCGAGAGCCGCGTACTCATGGATAAGGTAGGCACGCATCACCGAGGTCGGGGCATCATGCTTGGTCAAACGGTGCGCGAAGGTGAGCCGGGTCCAGAGCGCGACCAGCGAGGCGGCGCGCCGGCTGCGAATCAGATCATTGACCACAAACCCCGCAGTCGTGACCCGGTCCATCTCCCGCAGAATCCGCACGCAATCGTCCGGGCCGAAGTGATGCAGCATCATCGAGCAGAGCGCGATATCGAACGCGCCATCGGCAAACGGCAGTTTCAGGGCGTCGGCGGTGCCGATGGTGATGCTCGGGTATTTGGAGGGGGGCGTCAGTGTTTTGGCAATCGCCAGCACTTTGGAATGGGTGTCTGTCGCATGGATCGTGATTGGGCATCCGGAGACGCCGGGAATCCGTCCGGCGTCCGAGGCATGCAGGATAGATCGGGGTATATCCGCCGAACCGGTGCCGATGTCGAGGATACGGACCGGCTCTCCGGGGAGCTTCGCCCTAGCGACGTTTCGAATCAAGGGGGCAAGAGCCGCCAGAACGGCCTGGGTGCCGCCGAGAAATCGGTTCACCCGCGCGATGTCCCGAAATGTCGCCGAGAACGCCGCGGCGTCGTGGACCTCACTATCAATTAGCTCTGTTTTGTCCACCCGGGGCGGTGTCCCGAAAAACGTTCTCTTTTGCGGAAAAGAAACCACCAGGGCCGCAGTTCGCGTATCATCAGAAGCATGTCCCATTTTTTCCAGCAGACTCCTTACGAGATCCTTCGATTTCTTGTTTGGGTGATCGGTACACCGATCATCGTGTTTCTTGTCGTCCGACTCGTGCGTCAGGTTCGTGCGATCAAAGCGTTAGATACCCAGCTTCGCGAAGAGGAGGCACGAAACGCGGGGAATCCGTATTACCAGATGTCGCAGCTTCATGAGGCGCAGAAACTGCTGGAACCGGGGGAATCCCGCAAACCGCGCCGCGAGAAGCGCTAGGAACGTGGGTCCTTGAGCTTCCGGTCAAAGAATGCCAGGCTTTGCGTCGTCATCCCATTGAAGTCCGGGATATGCCCGCCGGGCAGAAGAATTCTTTCCTTTGGCAGATTGACCGCGCGAAAAAGCGCATCGGCGCAGGCACGGGGGACGATCGTGTCATTGGTACCATTGATGAGCAGGATCGGGCGCGGCGCGGCGCGTCCAATCACCGTCAGGGGGTCCACATCCGCGAGCTTTGCCTGCAGGGCGATGGCGCTGTTCGTGGTCAGCTGATTGGTCTTCCGAAATTCGGCGGCGAACGGATGCTGACTGGTGGCGAGGAGCCTGCCCCAGTTGCCGCCGGATGCCCACAACCCGGCGGCCCGCACTCGCGGTTCGCTTCCCACAAAAAGCCCACCGATGATTCCGCCAAGCGAGACCCCCAGAAATCCGATTTTCCGACGGTCCACTTCGGGCCGGGTTTCGAGAAGATCCATCGCGCGCCGGAGATCAACGGCGGTGAATGCTACCAGATCGTGCATCTCGGTAACGGTGAGTCTGCTGACCGGCTTGCCGCGAACCTGTCGGCGTTCGCCATGTCCCACGATGTCAATGGCGAGGCTTGCATAGCCACGCCGGGCAAACGCGACCCCGAGCAGGAGAAGATCGGCCTTGCTGCCGCCAAGGCCATGGAGGAGAAGGACGGTGGGTACCGGTGTGGTCGCGGAAAGGGGGGTGGTGAAGAGTCCCGGCACGGACGCACCCCCTGCTCCGCGGTAGCGGATTCGATAGGTACCGACCGCCAGGGGACCTTTGGGTGGATTTGCCGTGTCGAACACCGGCTCGGATCGAGCATCGAGTGGTGCGCGGTGCTGGTAGGACACGCCACCGATCACTGCAGCACTCGCCTCGGTAGTGGGAGCGGTCTGCTGTTTCGCGGCCTGGCAGGCAATACTGGGTACAAGAAGGAGAGTGGCCGCTGCGAGGAACAAGGAAAGCGGTGCGCAACATCGCGCCGCAATCAAGCGTATTACAAGTGACATTGACTCGATTGTACCTCCTGTGCTTTGCAACCGTCACCCACCCCCGCGGGTCGAAATGGCAGCGGGATGAGAAACGCTTTGTCGGGAGACAAGGAAACCGAATGAGAACTTTGATGCACGATCATAAATGGGGCATGAACCGCTTCTGGCTCCGCGGCGCAGCGACCCTTGCCGCCTGCGCTGCTCTGGCGGGCGCGGCCTTTGCCGGACCGCTGGATGACGCCAAATCCGCGTACCGAAGCAGAGATTATGCGGCGGCCCAGCGGCTCGCCCAGCAGGCGGCCCAGGAGAACCCGAATGACCCCGGCAGCTATGTGGTGATTGGTTCGTCCAGCGCGAAGCTCGGGAATCGCACCGCCGCACGCGACGCCTGGGCGAATGTTTTGCGCCTGGACCCGGATCTGAACTCGGTCAAGGATAAGGCTGCCTTCCTGAGGGCTTACCAGGGCGTTGGCGGAAGGGCCGCCGGTAACACCGGCACAGGGTCCACCCGCCGCGCGGACTCCAGCGCGGTGGCGGGGGACATCCTCCGCGCGCTGCAAAGCGATAATGTGTATGTCGCACCCGAAGTGCGCGGCGAGATTGACGCGAACGCACTCAGCAGCGCCGCGGGTGCGACCACCAAGCTAGTGGTCGTTTCGACGGTCTACCCGTATCGCAGCCCGCAGGAGATGGCGGCGAAGCTGCGGGAAGCGCTGGACCTTGGCGAGGGCGTCGTGGTCGTCGGAACTCCCAAGCGCATCGGGGCATCGAGCGGGCGGCTGTCACCCAGCCAGATTGATCGCGCCCTTGCGGACGCCAACCTGAACCAGATCGCGACGACACAAGGCTTCGTGCCCGCGATGGCGGCGGCATCGAAAGCGGTCACTGGCGAGGTGCGCAGTGACCGGACGACGGATACGGCGCGTGGCGGCGGGATCTTGTTCCTGATTCTGGGTGCGATCGCCGCGCTGGTCGGCTGGAAGGCTTACCGCAAGGGCAAATCGCTGAAAGAGGCGAAGGAGCCGGTCGAAAAGCTGCATCGCCAGGTACTCGATAACCTGAGCTACGTGGACGGCTACCTGGATCTTCTGCCCAAGGGTGAGGAGGCGGAGCGCGCCCGCGCGCTGCGTCAGTCCGCCTATGAGAAGTATGCGACGGTCGGTGCGCTGCTAAAAGACTCCAAAAGTCCCGAGGAGCTGCGTCGCGCCCAGCCGATGATCGAGCAGGCACTGGGCGAACTGAACGAGTGCCGCGCCGCGATTGACAGGGCGACCGGTGGAACGGGTGTCGCCATGGGGATTTCCGAGATCCCTTCGCTTCAAACCGACGACGAGCGTGCGGCAAGCTTTCGGGCATCGGCGCGGCTGAAGCCCGCCGAGCAGATCGGCGACG
>JACMJB010000137.1 GCA_014380815.1 Armatimonadota bacterium | reverse complement strand
TTGTCCGCCGCCGCTGGCGGACCACTGCCCGAAATGTCAACCGTTTCTGCTGAAACCAGCGCCCCTGCCACCGCCGTCACCATCCGCCCTGCGACGGAGCAGGATTACGATGCTGCAACCACGCTTTTTCGCTCGACCATGGGAGCGGAGTACCTGCTGGGACGCGACCTCTGGGGTGCGGTCTGCACCGCGCCCACCCACCGCGCTCTGATGGCCCAGGATGCTGCGGGAACTGTGGTCGCGATGGCGATCGTCGTGGTGAGCGACCGTATCCGCCTTGCAGCGGGAACCAGACGTCGCCGCTATCATCTGGACGAACTGATTGTCGCCCCCGCTCGGCGTCGCCAGGGGATCGGGCGCGCACTGCTGGAGCATGTGAAGGTACTGGCCCAGCAGGACGCCCCGTCGTATATCATTGTGAACTGCGACTTCATGAATGTTGCCGCGCGGCGCAGCTATGAGTCTGCCGGACTGTATCTGGTGCGGCAGTCCGCTGACCGCTTCGAGGTCGCGTTCTCCTGACCCGGCCCGGTTTACCTGGCATCACGGACAGGGAACTGTCGGTTCCGGGTACCCTGGGACTGGCGCAGCGCATGTGGTGCAACTTTCCGGCCTGCCGGGCGTCATCTTGGGTGGAAATCGCGTATATTACGGATAGAGCTGCTGCGAGTAGTCAGCTGGTAGGGACGACCAAGGGAACGGGGAAGTGATGCCAACCATGCCAACCAATGAGTACGAGAAGATCCTGGCGGAACTCAAGGGGAAATCCGCGGACGCGACAAGCAGGGCCGGGGATTCCGCCCTGCACCAGACGACCGTCCGGAACCTGTTGCTGGCAGCGGCGCTGACGATTGCCCTGTACTTTGTCCCCTATGCCGGGTTTGTCACCTACCCGCTTCGACTACTCGTGACCTTCATCCACGAGGGAAGCCACGCGCTCGCGGCCCTGATGACGGGCGGGATTCCCCGTATGATGGCGATCCAGCCCGACGGGTCGGGGTTGACGATGACCTCTGGTGGTCTAGGTCTGGTGATCTCATCGGCGGGGTATCTGGGCGCAACGTTCTACGGGGCGGCGCTGATCGCCGCACTGCGGCGCGGGGTGCCGGGACGGACCCTGCTGCTGGTGACCGGCGCGATCGTCGGACTGATGACCCTGCTTCTGACACGCAACCTTTTCGGCTTTGTCTGGGGCGCGCTGCTCTGTGGCGGTCTCCTTCTTGGCGGTCGAAAGCTCTCCGCCGAGATCGCGGCCTGGGCGGCGGGCTTTATCGGGGTGCAGTGCGTGCTGAATGCCCTGTTTGATCTGCGGACGCTATTTGACCTGACGGTCGCGGGCAGCGGACAGAACGATGCCGCGAACATGGCGAGCATGACCTGGATTCCCGCGCCGTTCTGGGCCGGTCTCTGGATCCTGACCGCGTTTGCGATGCTCGCCCTGGTTCTCGGTCCGGCCTTTGGCGCGAAGCTGAATCTGGCCCGGCCGAAACGGCGGTAATCCCGAAACGCTAGAACCCGATCCCCAGGTTCAGTTCGGCGCGGTCACTGCTTGCGGTGACCGCGCCGTTCTCGGTTTGAAGGTGCTCAAAGCGCGCCCCAACAAAGGCGCCGCGTCGCAGGGCGTAGGTGGCGTAAAGACCCAAGCGGTCGGTCTTTGGGGCAGGCTCGGAACGGTCCTTGCGGCGGCGCAGTGTCCCTTCCAGAGCGAGTTTCAGCTTCGAAGTCGCGGCGACATCCAGGCGCCCAAAGTAGACTTCGGCATTCGGTCCGGAGGGATGCCCGAGCGAAACGCCGTTCTGATCATAGGCGACCGGCAGCGAGGCGTTCGCATAGGTGCCCGCATCAATCGTGGCGAATTCCAGGCGCAGCGCGACTTTTCCGCCCAGCCCGCCCAGGTCCGGCGCGTAGACGCCCACCTGTCCCCCGATCTTGCGGGGGGTCGGGTTGCCCAGGTTGAAGCCATCAGGCGCTTGAACATCGTCGAGCAGCAGGTCGGCATAGAGCGAGGTGCGGCGGGCATCCGCGCGGTAGGACAGATTGATGTCGGCAAGATAGTTCAGCCAGCCGGTATCGGGCAGCGCGCCGGATGCCAGGAAGGCGAACGTCCGGCGGCGGCTAGACTCCGTCCAGCTATTTTGGTACACGAAAAACGGCAGGAGGTTCGCGAAGATCGGGTCGGGCAGGCGCGTGGACTTAAAGGCTTCGCCCGCTGAGAAAGAGAAGCGGCCTTCGCCGTTTGTCTCGATGCGCCGACCCAGCAGGTAGCGCCGGGTCCCCCGCGCATCCGGGAGCGCGCCGGGGATGTCATCTTCGAAAAACTGAGCATCAAACTGCTCGAATCGGAGCGGCCCCACGCGCCGACCCAGCGTGCCGGGCAGGCGGAATATCTTCTCGACCCGGATCTGCGGCAGCGACGGCGAATCGTCAGAAAGCAGCATCCCGCCAACATAGCCCGGTCCCCAGCGAAGCGGCATCCGCCCGACGCTCACATCCAGTGCGCGCCCATTCACGCGAATGAACGCGGTCTCAATCAGGGGATAACCGCCCTTACGGGGGGCGCTTTCGTCGTACCATTCGTTACGGAAGTTCCCACCAGCGAGTGCGGCATAGCCATCCCGGCCCACAGGCAGGATTACGGACACCCGCCCGATCCCACTGCCCGCGTCGGGGTCGGTCAGTGCGCGGGCCTTGAACGCGCCCGTCACGCGCACTGCAACCGGTCTATCGCCGCGCGGAAGCGCTATCCCGCCCAGTTCCGCAGCGAACTCCGTCTCCAGAGCGAGAAGCGCGGTGCTGTCTGCCGGCAGGATATTGGCCCGCGCCGAATCTTCCGTCAGGCCGCGCCGCAACCGGCGCACAAAGTCGGCGAATTCGGCGCGCGTGTAAAGGCGATCCCCGCGAAAGAAATCCCGCAGGGAAAGGCCGGGCAGCGAGCCGCCAGAGGCGAGACTGCCCATCAGGTCGTAGGCGATACTGCCACGCGGCACGATGTCGGCGGGGCCGGCGAACGCCGCCGCACCGGGCAGAAGGACCGCCACACAGCAGGAGGCCGCGCGGAGGCGCGCGGTGCAGCGGTTTCTCACGGGGCGGACACGCTCTTGGCAGAAGTCTCTTTCAGCGGGGCGGGGCGGGAGTTTCCGTTTCCATTTCGCCTTGGGGGGGTGGGAACACGAGCAGTGTCCGCGGATACCGCGATCTCCGGCGCCGCTGCTGCGAAACCGTCGTGGGCCAGCCGCAGGATCTCCGCACGCAGAACCTCGGGGGGGCTGTCGGTCTCCCGCGCCAGGCGTGCCAGGCGATCTACCCCCGCCAGTACCAGAGCAGGATCAATATCGTTGTTGTTGGAAACGAAGATCTTTTCATGGGTCGTGCGCTGGGAGTTCTCCTCATCATACAGAAGCTCCTCGAAGATCTTTTCGCCGGGACGCGCACCGGTGATCTTGATGGGAATATCCCGGTCGGGCCGGTAGCCGGAGAGGCGGATGAGGTCGCGTGCCAGGTCCAGAATACGGACCGGTTCCCCCATATCGAGCACAAAGATCTCCCCCCGCCCGCCGATCAGCCCGGCCTGAAGAATAAGCTGAACCGCTTCCGGGATGGTCATGAAATACCGGGTCATCTGCGGATCGGTCACGGTCACTGGTCCGCCGAGCGCAATCTGACGCCGCATGGTCGGAATCACCGACCCGCGCGACCCCAGCACGTTGCCGAAGCGCACGGCGGCGAACTCCGTCTCGCTTGTTTTGGCGAGACTCTGGACGATCATCTCGCCGATGCGCTTGGATGCCCCCATTACCGACGACGGGTTGACCGCCTTGTCCGTGGAGACATAGATGAACTTCTGGACCCGGTACTGGGCGGCAAGCTCGGCGACATTGCGGGTTCCCAGTACGTTGTTGCGGACGGCCTCCTGCGGATTGGCTTCCATCAGGGGCACGTGTTTATGGGCGGCGGCGTGGAAGACGACCGTGGGACACTCGCGGCGGAACACCTCCTCCATCCGGGCGCGGTCCTTGATGTCGGCAATCACGGCGATCGGGGCGAAGTTGAACTCTCGGATCAGTTCTTGCTCGATCTCGAAGACGCTGTTTTCTCCCTGACCGACCAGAATCAGTCGGGCGGGCGCCAGGGCGGAGATCTGACGGCACAGTTCCGCCCCGATAGAGCCGCCCGCCCCCGTAATCAAAACGCGCTGACCGCTCAGGTACCGCGCGATACTCTGCATATCGGTGCGCACGGGGTCCCGGCGCAGCAGATCCTCGATCCGAATATCCCGTATCCCGGGGTGACGACCCAGCGGGCCTTCCAGCATCTCACCGACCGATGGAATGATACAGAGCCGTGCCTGGGTCTGCTCGCAGTGGACGAGAATATCCCGGATCGCGCGGCCCGAAGCCTCCCGGATCGCGATCAGGATCAGTGCGATCTTTTCGCGCTCCACGATCTCGGCGATCTCCCGCGTCGTTCCAAGGACCGGCAGGCCATGGATCTGAAGACGCCGTTTTTGCGGGTCGTCGTCCACGAAGCCGATGGGAATCGTTCCATCCTGGGAGCGGCGCAGCAGGTCGCGCGCGACCGCCTCACCGGAGTCTCCCGCCCCGATGATTAGCGCACGCTGGAGAAGGCCCGGGGTTCGGCGGTCTGTTTCTCCGGAAAGCAGGGGGGGGACGGGCAGGGAAAGCTCTCCCGCTTTATGCCCGGAAAGCAAGGAGCGGGAACCCCGCAGAAGGCTTTGCTCGGAAAGCTGACGGTAGCCGATGCGCACCCCGGCCAGCAGAAAGATGTTGATACCCCAGTCCAATACCTGCATTCCCCACGAGTATTGACCGCGCCCACCGTTTCCGGAAAAGAGCAGGCAGCCGAAAAAAGCAAAGGAGGACACCGTGGTCGCGCCCACGATCACCGAAAGGTCGTGGGTAGAGACGTAGCGCCACTGGATTCGGTACAGTCGAAATACCGCAAGCGCGAGAAGCCGCAGGCCGACCAGCAGCGGCAGAAGCAGGGTCGCGGTCGTCAGGTTGTCGGGGTTCATCCTGCCGCTGGGATCATATTTGAGGGAAAAGGCCGCCGCGTTGGACGCCATGATGAGCAGGGCATCAATGACTACCTGCCCCACGATTCGCCGACTGATCTTACTCAAGATTGTGCTCTCGCCGATGCGCGCTTTGACGTGTCCAAGCGCGTCCTTTCCACTTAGCGGGTACCGCGCCCGGTGAAGACTGCGGACATCGTTCTTACCACGATCACCAGGTCTAACCACAGCGACTGGTTTTCCCGGTAGAAGTGGTCGTGCCGCACCTTTTCCGCGTCGAGAAGGTCGTCCCGCCCTGAAATTTGTGCCCAGCCCGTGATTCCCGGCAAAAGATCGTCTACCCCCATCGCTTCGCGGCGGCGGTTCACAAACTCCTGCGACGGCAAGGCGGGCCGTGGACCAACCAGACTCATCTCTCCCTTGACGACGTTCCAGAGTTGCGGGAGTTCATCGAGACTCCCCCGCCGCAGCCTTCTGCCCAGTGAGGTCACCGGGCTGACGGACCGCCGCGCCATCTGGTCGGTCGGCAGGTCCGGGGTCCCCCAGTGCATCGTGCGAAACTTGAGCAGCGTGAACACTTTCCCCGCGCGCCCCACGCGCGTCTGCCGGAACAGGGCCGGGCCGGGCGAAGTGGCCCGCACCAGCAGCCCGATCAGCAGCAGCAGCGGAAGCAGCAGCAACAGGGCGAACAGGGCGAAGCCCAGATCGAGCGCACGCTTGACACGTTGGTATCCCCCGTTTGTCCGACCCCCGACCCCAGGTTCGCCATTGCCGGGGCGGTTTCCGCGATCCGCCGCTGTTTCGCCGAAGATAGTTGTATCACGAGGGGTCATTGTTCCGCCGCCGCCACGGAGGAGGCGCCGCGCCCGGTGGCAGCGGGCAGTCTTCCCTCCGCGCGCAGCAAGGCAATCTCTTCCGCTAACCCGGTGCTCAGCGTGCGCGGGCTGAATCCAAAGTCGGCGGCCGCCGCCGCGTGGGAATACGCCTTGTTCTCCGCGAGGCGCCGCACCTGCTCGACGCGGATCCCGATCCCGCCGGGTCGCAGCCGCTCTCCGGCCCCTGCTAGAAGAAGCGCGAGCGGCACCGGCACCGGAACCAGAACCGGCTGCCGATCCAGCAGGCCGCCGATCAGGGTCAGCATCTCTCGGTAAGTGGCGACCGTCGCGCCGGAAAGGTCGTAGGCACGAAAGCGGCAGATCGGGTTTTCCAGGGCGGCCAGTGCAGCATCCGCCACATCCTCGACATGGACCGGCTGAAAGACCGCGCTGCCATCGCCGGGAAGCGGCAGAACGGGCGCACGGGCCACGGCGAGAATCAGCTTGTGCAGATTGTGGTCGCGGGCATTTCCGTAGATCATTGTGGGGCGCAGGATCGTCCAGCAGGGACCGCTTTCGGTGCGGCGCGTGATCGTATCATCTATGTCGCGGTAGCGTGCGCCGTACTGTTGGTACCGGGAGTACATACCAGTCGTGTGGACCAGAAGAACGCGCCTCGCGTTCCATTTCTCGGCCAGCCGCATGACGGGCGGCGTGAAGTGGACATGCGCAACATGAAGAATGAGGTCAAAAGGGGAGTGGTCTGCAAAGGCCGCCTGCTCCAGCGCGGTCTCGTCCTCGAGCGGCGTGACCGCGACATGGAAACGACCCGCGATCTCGGCGGGCGGTGAGGCATCCTCGCGGCGAGTGACGCCGACGAAGTCCGCGCTGGGCCAGCGCCGCGCGGCTCGCTCCAGGATTCGGCTGCCGGTGTTCCCGGTCCAGCCGGTGATTAAGATCCGCTTCGCGTTCATGGTGCGGCCACTTCCGGCTGTTCACGGGCAGCAGGGCGGAGCGGAGGGGGCGGGAGCAGAGAGGGAGGCGACGGGACCGCGCCGGATAGGCATCGCATTCCCGGTGGCAATGCGATGCCGCGCCGCATCAGGAGGCGGGCGTAGATTTCCATCCACTGGGCCACGCAGGCGTCGCGTTCAAAATCAGCGACCATGCGGGCGCGGCCCGCGCGGCCCATCGCCCGCCGCGCTTCCCGCGGGAGATCCAACAGGGCGAGGCAGGCATCGGCGAGCGCGTTCGGGTTCCCAAGCGGGGCCAGGCGTCCGCAGTCCGGGCGTACCAGATCCCGGCTGCCCCGGACATCGGTCGCGACCGTCGGCACCTCCATCGCCAGCGCCTCCTGGACCGCGCATGGCAGACCCTCCTGCGATGAGGGAAACACAAACAGGTCGGTGGCGGCGAGAAGCGCGGGAATATCGCGGCGAAACCCCAGGAAGCGGCAGCCCCCCTCGATTTTCAACTCCCTGGCAAGCCGCTGGACCTTCGCCATCAGCACGCCCTCGCCCACCAGGACCAGGCGCGCCTCCGGGCGTGCTGCTCGGATGCGGACGTACGCGGTGAGCAGGTCGGCGTGCCGTTTTCGCGGGATCATCTCGCCCACGAAGGTCAGGACCGGCACGGCCTCATCCTCGGCTCCGATCTCGCGCCGAACGGCGAGACGCTCCTCGGGCGAAACCGATGCCGGGTCGAACCGGTCGGTGGAGATACCCACCCCGCCCGTCAGGAACAGCGTTTCAGGGTCGGTCACGATGCGGTGCTGCAGCGCGGCATCGTAATCCTCGCCATTGATCACCAGAACCGCATCGCTGAACCGGCGTCCGGCGATGGTCTCGATGGTGCGGTAGAGGGTATTGCCGAGCGCGCCACCGTTTCGGTGGAAGTGAAAACCGTGCGCGGTATACATGCGGACCGGAGACTTCGCGAGGGTCGCCGCGATCCGTCCCGCGACGCCGCCGACCGGTGTATGGGCGTGAACGATCGCATAGCGCCGCGTCTGGATCAGCCGTGTCAGCAGGGCGATCGCCTGGAGGTTTCCAGGATGGACCGGCGATCGCTGAAATGGCAGGGGGTGGACAGCGTCCGCGTGGGCCGCCATCTCGTCGCCGTGCCGCGTGATCCGGCAGGCGATCTCGACCGTGAACCCCGCCGCGCGCAGGGCATCGAGTTGAGGCAGCATCATGCGAACCATGATATCCACCGTTGAGACGTATAGGATACCTGGCTTCGGTGCGTGGTGCGGTCCGGTCGCGGTCAACGGCGGCTCATCCTTTGCAGCAGACTTTTCACGGCATAGCGCGGCGCGAAGGGCCAGTTCACCATTGTCTCCGGTGGCGCTATCGTTCGCGCTGACAGACGCTCTCCTCCGGTCAGAGTGTCAAAGAACGCCGCGACTTTTGGTGCGTTTGCTTCCATTGTTCCCGTCAGGCGGACGCGCTGCCAGGCCCGTTCTCCCAGCGATTGGCGCCTCTCCTCGTTTTGAATCAGAGATGTCAGAGCCTGCATCCAATCGTTTGGAGTCGGCAAAAGCACCAAACCTTCATCGCCCTCGCTGGCGCTCTCGGTTGGTATCCCCTCCGCGAACCCTTCGCCCGCGGACGCTACCGTAGGTATGCCCAGTGCCGCCGCTTCCAGAAACTTGACCTCACTTTTCGCGTGGCAGAACGGGCGCGACAGATCCAGCGGGGCCAGGTTAATAGCGATTTTCTCTTCGATTATCAGCGCGGGCAGATCCTGCCATGCGACTGTCGCCCGCCGCCGCACCCGACCCGCCGCCTCCAGTTCCATTAGAGCCTCCGGTGTTCGGATCGGCCCGACCAACAGCAGGTCTGCGAGGGGGTTCGCCCGCAGGACCTGCCGCAGCGGTTCGGCGATCAGGGCCAGGTCGGCATCGTGGGTGGGAGTGCCGGAGAGGTAGCCCAAGGTCACGGTAGTGACCGGGCCGCGCGTCGTTTGGGATGCCGCCGCGCGGCTGCGGGCGAACAGTTCGCCACCGAGAAAGTTGCGAAGCGTCCGAACCGGCACGCCGGGCGCGGCCTCTTGCATCCGCCGCGCCAGAAACTCAGTGGAGGCGAGGGCGGCGTCCGCCGCGATCAGCATCTCCCGGTGAAGAGGCGCGAGCGCGCGAAAGCGGCTCCCCATCTCCGGCGGGGCGGCCTCGGCATCAAAGACCAGATCGTCGGTGCTGTAAACGAGCGTCGCCCCACAGGCGCGGGCGGCGCGGGCAAACCGCCGCCCCTCCCCGGTCGCGCAGACACGGTACAGAACGACGACCTCGTGCGCGACGCGCACCCGTGATTGACCGACGTACGCGACCTCTGCCCGAGCGCCCTGCGCACGCAGGGCCTCCGCGAGATGCTCGCAGCGGTAGCGGCAGGTCGCGCTGCCGAGGGGCGTCCCGGAAACAAAGAGGACCCGCTGGCTCGGCAGCAGTGCGGAAGTCGTGCCGGTCGTCACGGCTGTCGTGGCACTGCTGCCAAGCGTGCTTGGGATTCCCCTTGTGACGCGGCGGAGGGCGCCGGCACCACTGCCAGGAGGTGATCTGACCGCGCCATGAACAGTCCGCAGAAAAGGAAGAACAGAGGGGGCACGGCGTAGTAGTCGAAGGTATTGCCGCTCAGCCCGTGGAGGCATAGTGAAGCGTGCGATGCTAGAAGGGCGGCCCCTAGAACCTCGAGTTGCTGTTTCTCTCCCTGCTCTGCTTGACGGAAATCGGAAAGGACAAGAGCGTTAAGGCTTCTCAGGCGACGAAGCAGTACGACAAAGATACCCGCTGTCCCTCCCAGCCAGAGCAGCGTCCCGGGCACACCCTGCTCGGCGAGAACGCGAAGATAGATGCTGTCGCTGGCAAAGGCCTGTCTCAGGCTTACGGACTGCTGACCATATCCCGCCCCGCCTACTCCCAGCCCAGAAGGTGTCTCCGCGATAGATCTCAGACCTCTTTGCCATTGCCGGGTTCGCTCGTCGTCAACGCCATTGCTCCATTTGGTCGGCTCCAGAAAACGCCCCTCCACCTGCCGGATTCGTGGATCTGTCCGCAGAACCAGATACGTCGTACCAAGTAACAGCCCGACCACGCAAAGTATCCGAAGGACACGCTGGTTCTGGGGGTGAAACACGGCCAGCACAAATGCGCCCAAGATGAAACCGGCGATGGCACCCCGCGACATCGAAAGGGCGAGTCCCAGAAAGGCGCTGCCGAATACGATGTATAGCGCAGACCTCGTTCGCTTCGAGCCGATCCCCGACGCAATCGCCGCGATCATCGCCAGAGCCACGCAGGCGCAAAGTTCTCCCCAGACGTTTTCCTCCATCAGCAGCGACTGCATGCGCAGATACCGCTCCGATAAGTGGACGCGAAGTTCGTCTACGGTGCCACGAAAATACCCTGGGCGGTTCATGCTGTAGAGGCGGAGCATGAAGGCGGGATGGAAGAAGTAATCCGCCAGGGACAGCAGAGCCAGCAGGAAGAACGCGATGAGGAAGGTCCGACAAATTCCCCGAAGTTGCTGGGGGGAAGGGTCCATCCAGCGCAGCGCGAAATAGCAAAGGACGGGCGCGAGCGAATAGCAAAATCCCAGGCCGGACGCACTGAAGGACTGCTGAACGACCGCGATCAACATGCCGTACCCCCCCGCGATCAGAAGCAGAAGAAACGGCAGGTCCGCGGGGAGCAGATGAAGGCGTTTTCGACGGACCGCGGCAGTGATCAGTATGCTGGCGAATGCAAGCCCCAGCAGGGTTTCCATCCAGATCTGCGACACAAAAAAGAATGGCACATTGGAAAACGAGGCCCACAGTGCATAGCGAGCAAACCGCGCCCACGGAAAGATCCAAAGCATCAGGTAGATGCTAGCGATCGGGTTCACGAGAATGCGACTGACCATCCAGAGCAACAGTCCCACCCCGAGCAGCCGTCCTCCGAACGTAGGCTTGAGAACAGAGCAGGCTCCGAGATACCCCGCATATGCAGCAAGCAGCCAGAACAGGACTGGTCGGAACGGAAGGAGAAGCCGCCCCAGTGTGGAAGGCAGCATTCTGCCGTGAGCAAACGCTTTTTCAGCGAACGATACTGACGGGGTCCCTAGGGGCATGGGAATTCCTGGAATCATGGCGACAGTCTCTGGCATGTTACCGCTTGCAGCCTTTTATCGCTCCAACTGTCATTCATCATTCGACCTCGGCACGCAGCAGTCGCAGATGTCGCTGCCCGCGCACCGACACCCACATCAGCTTTTGCTCCAGTCGCCGCCAGGCGGCAGCGGCGCGATCCCGAGCGGCAGGGCGCACGACCACGGCCTTCTTCGGGCCACTGCCGAAATCCTGCCGCTGGGCCAGCTCCTGAAAGGCGGCTCGCACCAGGGCAGCATTTGTCGCCGCAGTGCCGCGTTCCTGCAGCGAGGCCTTCGCTCGGTCGCCGATCCGCCCCGCCTTCGTCGGTCCGATCAGGTCGCTGAGCACCTGTTCCCACTCTGCGCCGGACGCGGCGAGCAGGCAGTTTTCGCCGGGTCGTATCCCTTCTGCAAAGCCTGCTGCATGGCTCGCGATGGTCGGGACCCCCACGGCGGCCGCCTCCAGAAACTTGACTTCGCTTTTTGCATGACCAAACGGGCGCGACAGATCCAGTGGGGCCAGATTGATGTCCACACGGCAGTGGGTGAAGAGACCGGGGAGATCTTCCCAGGGCACGAAAGGGTGGCGCAGAACGCGCCCCCCGCCCGCAAGCGTCTGAAGCGCGGATGGCACGGCAACCGGCCCGACGAGCAGCAGGTTCACCTGGGAGAACCGGGCAAGGGTGGCAGCGAGCGGCGCGGCGATTGCTGCCAGGTCTCGGTCGTGGGTCGCGGAGCCAGAAAGGTACGCGAGTGTTACAGAGGGGGTGTCCAGCTCCTTATCTCGCCGGGGGGAGATGGACGCACTCAGCAGCGCCGCCTCGGCCTGCTTCAACTGAGCCGTGCAAAGAAAGTTACGGACGACATATACAGGCGGCGGAACGGGCTTTTCTGTAGGAATGCTCTCTGAACCTTCCGGACAGGCGAGGGCGCCGCGCGCACACTGGGCAAGATACTCCGTGGAAACAAGCACCGCGTCACAGGACCGCATCAGGTGAGCAAAGTCCTTCCCTGCGGCGCGATGCTGACGGTAACGGACCGGGTCGTCCGGAAACTGCAGCCCTATGTGATGGGCGAAGTCCGGCGTGAAGATCAGATCATCGGTGCTCCAAACGACCAGAGCGCCCACCTGACGTGCCGCTTTAAGAAAGCGTCCACCCGCTCCGGCAAAGCCCAGCCGGTGCAGAACGAGGATCTCACCCTGATACACGGGAACCGGACCGGGTGCATCTGCGGAGACGATTCGTGTTTCGACCCCTTCCGTACATGCCAAAGCCTGTGCGATATGAGCGGCGCGGTAACGCGGCGAGGCCGAGTCGGGAGACCCGGAAACAACGAAAAGAACACGCAACGGTGTCATCGGGTGCCGCTCAGCTCCGTTTTTCGTTTCCCCTGCTGAGCGGCACGGATCAGAAGCGGCTCCAGCGTATCGGTGGAGCGAAGCCAGGTCCAGTCCCGCACTGCCGCGCACCGGGCGGCAACACCGAACCGCTCCGCCAGGCCCGGTTCGGTAAGTATCCTGGCGATCACTGCCGAAAACTCCTGCGGGTCCAGAGCGGTAAGGAACCCGGTCTCATCGTTTCGAACGGTTTCACGCACTCCTGCCTCGCGAACGCCGACAACCGGGGTGCCGCAGGCCATCGCCTCCACGGCGACCAGACCGAATGGCTCCAGGTATGGCGCGAAGGCCACGACCGCGGCCCGGCGGTAGGCATCCCGCAGCTCGGCATCCGTGATCTCGAAGCGGATCTTCAGAGCGACCCCCGCCGCTTCCGCCCGCTGCCGCAGCCGTGCCTCCAGAGCCGATGCCTGCCCCCCCTGCCCATAGCCGATGATCTCCAGCCGGGGCCGTATCTGCTCCGGCAGCGCAGCGACCGCTTCCAGAACGAAATCATGTCGTTTGCTGGGGAGCAGTGCCCCCACGGAAAGAACCGTGTGTTCACGAGGCGTTTTCGCTGAACCCGGGCAGAAAAACTCCGTGTCTACCCCGGGCCAGCATACAGGAGCATTGACTCCCACACCACGCGCCAACGTCTCTCGTGAGTACCAGGAGTTCGCGAGCACCAGAGTCGCCGCGCGCGTGTTGGTCACAAACCGGTGCTCAAGATGCTCCGCAAACCAGCGCGGGGCAGGGCCGAGCAGGCGCC
This sequence comes from Armatimonadota bacterium, assembly GCA_014380815.1. Classification (GTDB taxonomy): domain Bacteria; phylum Armatimonadota; class Armatimonadia; order Armatimonadales; family Armatimonadaceae; genus JACMJB01. Next base: position 5,362 of record JACMJB010000137.1, on the reverse strand, counting down.
CACGGCGGCGGCGGCGAAGCCAGGTTTCCCGGGAAGCGTCGTAAGCCGGTTCCGACTCGGAGGGCCACTCCATCGCCGAGCGCTGGGTATCGTTACAGCAGAAGACCGTGGGCGTGTTTTGAATCTGCCGGAGCAGATCGGGAGCCAGCATAACAGTGCAGTGATGAACGTAAGCGACATCGAATCCGCCCCGATCAATATCCCGGGCGATCCGGGCGTAAAGCTGTTCCAGTTTTGTCAGGGCACGTGCCATGCGCCACGCCCAGACCCCGTCGAGGGCATCGCGAAGCAGCGGGGTCCTTTTCGCCCGCGCCCGCAGCCCGCCCGCGGAAGGCTTTGATTCCGCGGGCGGAGCGGCGGAGGGGACAGCGCGGGGACCATAAACGTGCGTGGCCTTACACAGAGGCGCTAGAGGCAAGTACTCGCCGCCCTCCTCTCCGCCTGCTGCCGAAGCCGGGGAAAAAGCCTCCAGAGTGTGCCCACGGCGCGCCAGTTCGCGCGTCTGCTCGTACAGGTGACGCTTGCCACCCCCGGTCGAAAGGTTGTGGAACAGGGCGATTCGCATGAAGACTCGATTGCCGACTAACCGCTTGTCCGGCGAACGGTCGCGGGGGGCGTGATGCCCCCGGTGACCGCATCGGCGAATGGCACCAGCAAAGCCTGCAGCTGCTCATCGCTCAGCGCGGCCTGGAACGCACCGCCCCCTTTCCGAGCGGCCCGCGCCAGTTCCCGCCCGGCGTAATCGGCGAGAAGCCGCTGGTGCGTTCGCGGGTCGCGAAGCACCGTCTCGATAAAGTTCCGGTAAAGCCGCGCGCACCGCTCCGGAGAGTGTTCCCGCTGCATGTATGCCGCGGCTGCCACCCCTAAGCGACCCCGATACTCATGGTCTTGGGCAAGCCGGCGGAGCGCATCTACGATCTCCCCAACCTCGTCTTGGCATCGGTCCGGGGTGGGAAGCTTGAGCACCGTGTCGTCTGGGAAGTTCGCAAACGATCCGATGTCCGAAACGATGGACGGCTTTCCGTGCACCAGCATCCGCAAGAGTGCCCCGGAGGTTTCGCCGTTCGACGGGTAGCGCAGCGTCAGGCAGACATCCGAGGCCTTGAGGTATTCGTTGAAGGTTTCGATACCGACGTAGCCGGAGATTTTGACTCGCTCTCCAAGCCCGCGCCGCACAATCTCGGCTTCGAAGTTCCCCGGCATCTCCACAGACCCGACAAAAACCAGAAAAGCCTTGGGGTTGTCCGCGAGATGGACTCGAAACGCATCCAGCGTCGGCAACGGCCGCTTGGTATGGGCAACGATGCCACACGAGGCGAACACAAAAGCACCTTCGGGGATGCCCCATTTGCGACGCAGCCGTGCGATCTCTTCCGGCGACGTTTCCAGGGAGACCGGCGGCATCACTGGCGGAATCAGGGCGATATGTGGGTTGTCCTGATCCCGCCCTTCCTCAAGCGCTTTGTCCAGTGACCACTGGTTGTGGACGATGATACCGAGCGACCGGGTAAACAAACGCCGGTTGGAGTACATTCCCTGGGCAGGCATGTCCCCCACTTGGAGACTCCCGTTTTCGAGTGCGCGAAAGGTTTCGGTGCCGCGCTTTCCCCCGTAAGCGTGCTGCAGTTCCTGCTCCAGCGAGATCCCAAATTCCGGCCGTGTCCGCGCGGTGTGGTATAGCATTCCGCTCATGTTGTAGTCGTGGACAATGCTGATTCCCGCGTACCGCATCAGCGCGGCGTACATATAGGCGTGGTAGATGCTATTTCCCATCTGGTAGAGAATGGTTTCGTATCCCATACGCCGCACCAGCAGATTGTTTTCCAGGCGGGAGTGCCGAAAGACCGCAAGGCTGCGCCCCGTCTCGATGATTGGCTCGTAGCCATCGTCCACGTACAGATCCGCGTCGAAGTACTCCCCCAATGCGGGCAGGATCTCCTCGCTGTAATCGCTGATCCCGGACGGAACAGGACGAAAAGGGCTGAAAAAGGCGACGCGGCGGGGGGGGGCACTGACCGTATCCCTACTCGCGAGTTTGCTGGGGCGGAAAACAAGGGAGCCGGTCGCGGGCAGTACCTTTCCGGCGGCGGGTAACCTGTTGAGGCTTTGGAGTCGGTGAATATCCTCTGCCAGCGCGGCCTGGGCACGGCCTGCCACAGCCTTCCAGGAGTGCTGAGCCGCCCGGGCAGGCGCCTCGCTCGCGAGCCGCAGACGCAGGCTGTCATCGGTCAGCAGTGTCTCGATGCGATCTTTGATGGAGTCGGGAGAGTCGGCATCGAAGAGCTGTTCAGAGGCGGTGATGATCTCCGCGAGCGAGGAGTTGTCCGCGGTGAGAACGGGCGCGCCGCAGGCCATCGCCTCGACCAGCGGCAGCCCAAAGCCCTCATACCGCGAAGGAAAGACGAACAGGGCGCACTGACCATAGAGCGCCCGCAGTTCCTCATCGGAGACGTAGTTCGTCAGTACCAATCGGCCTGCCCCGCCCCGAAGTGCACTTGCAAGCCGCTCCCGCAGCAGCCTTCCCCCTGCCTCCGTCATCCGGCATGCGATCACCAGATCGAAATGCCGCCGCAGGTCCGCGGGAAGAAGTGCGTAAGCATCCACCAGACCTTCCAGATTTTTGCGCCAGTCTTCGCCGCCGGTATAGAGGATGAAATCACGCGTGAGATCGAACCGCTTCTCAAAATGCGCCCGCCAGTTCTCCTGCTGGGCTTCGGGGGTCGGCGCGAAAAAGGGAGAAACGCCCGCCCCGACATGAACGACCGACTCCGGCGCAAGCCCCAGATACCGGATCGCATCCTGCCGGGTGGATTCAGAGATCGCGAATATCAGGCGAGAGTTGCGGACGTTCCGAAGCCGCTGCGTGTACAGAGCGCGGACGCCGGAATCGCTAAGGTAACGATCCGCGAAGACAAAGGGCACCAGATCGTAAAAAACGGCGTAGAGGGCGGCAGGAAAATCGGCGTAGTCCGGCACGACCGCATCGGTAATCTCGATAGGGCTTGGCAGCAGGACGGCGTCCACCTTCTCGGCAAGCAGCACGGTCTTAAGCAGCAGATCATTGGTCAGGCTGGGGCCGCGGTCAGGGAACTCCAGCGCGCGCGACCTCGCCCCCCGCCCCGCCGCTCCCTCTGGCAAGTTCAGCCCGGGGTCCGGAAGGCGGGCCTGGTGAAACAGGTGGTATTCCACCGGACCGCCCAGCGGTAGCAGGTGTTCCAGGAACGCCTGCGTGTAGCGCCCGATCCCCCGGTTTCGGGATTCGCTCGACTGCATTCCCTGCAGATCAACCGCGATCTTCATGCGGCACCCTTAGCAGCGCTTCGATCCTTCTCTTTATCTCGCAGCAGTTCCAGCTCTGCTGTCAGTGCCTCGACCTGTTCCTCCAGATGCGCGGTCCTCTGTCCGTGCTCCTGTAGCGCCGCCGCCTGCGCCTCGCTTCGCTGCCGCATTTCCAGCACTACGTCCCGAACGGCCAGGTTGAAATCCACCTGAGGGTTAAAAAACGGCAGCGCCAACTGACGCCCGATCTTTCGTATCAGGGAGCGGAGCGGCCACCAGGGCATAGGGAAGCCAATAAAAAGCCGGGCCATCTTCGCCATGACTGAGATCCGCTGCTCCAGCCACGGATTATAAGCGCTTTCCGGCGCCTGCGTCTGACTGGCACGAAAGGTCACGGCAATCCGTTCCAGAACCTCGCGCTGGAACGTCTTCCGGTCCTCCGCTACGTCCTTCGACCCGGCTTCTCTGCGCGACTCTTCGGGCGGCACCTCCCGGCTCGTTTCTTCTGCCATGGCGGTCCTCACGCTGAGGTGCTCACTCTCTGTCTCCCGGTATCATCCAGCCACTCCAGCGGGAGCGACAGCAAAAGCTGCTGCTGCTCTTCCAATGTCGCCTTGCGCGGCTGCCCCGTTGCCAGGTCCCGCATCTCGGCATGGTGCCCGGCGGCATACGCTTCCTCGGCAGACACCTCGTGGACCATTTCGCTCAGAGACTCCCGTCGGACGAAAAAGGCGTTTACCCCGCCGCCGCTGCAGCCCACGAGGGCATAGCCTTTGCGCCGCGCGAGCGCGGTGAGCGCGGCGAGCGACGCCCCGTAATAGATGCCACTCGGGTGTGCGGTCGCCTTGTCGAACCGGGCATCGTATGGCACCACCGCGCAGACCTGCGGCCCGAACCGGTAGTTGTATTCCACCACGACCACTGCCGGGTCCACCACCGTGATCGTCTCCCAGACCCAGTAATCGTTACCGTCAATATCAATGGAAAGCAGGCCGATCTCTCCGACCATGTCCTGCTCTCGGAGCAGATCATTAATGTTTTCCCGGCTGATCCATGCCGCCGCCGCCTTCAGCGGGTAGCGAAGATAGGCGACGTCCCGCCGGATCGCGTCCACATTGGCGTCGTCCCCGTCCAGCACAAGGCCGGACCAGGAACGGTCCTGGAGCAACAAGAAGCGGGTATTCGCCTCCTGGTAGTCCTCGACGCCGAATTCCACGAAGGTGTGCGGGGCATCCTTTATCTCCCGGAAAAGAAACTGCAAAAGGCCATCCTCACCGAACTGCGAGTACACACGAAACTCGTTGTCATGCCAGGGTCGCTTCCCGGCGGCGGACAACTGCCGCGTTTCCAGTCGTCCGATGGCCTGCCGCGCCAGGTCGGCCACTGCGAGGCCGTGCATCTGGTGACCATTCACCGATGACAGCGTGTCACCAGACAACTGCTGGGTATTACAGGCGACTCCATGAAGCCGTCCGATGCCGTCGTTTGCCTCGCGCCGGGCGTCCTGCTGAGCCTGCTGGATCTGCTCCAGAAGCTGCTGCATTTGGAGAACCGCAGACTGTACCGCACGGAGTTCGGAGGCCTGGGTTTCCTGCGCGGCCTCCAGGCGGTGCAGCAGTCCTTTCAGATGATGGAAGCGGTCGCGCCAGTTTCGAAGACGCTCCAGGATCATACCCCCCTCGTTCCGGCGATACTAGGCACTAAGGGAACCTCCCACCGCAGGGGAAGGTGAATCCAACCCTGGGCGGGATTTTCGCAGGAAACATCCAGGATCACCGCCTCGGAAAGCTCGTCTTCCGGGTGCTCCCACCACCGGTCACCCGTCGGCTCCGCGAACAGGTTGACCTGGACCCGGTATCGCCCCGCGTTCAGATTCAGCGCGCCGATATCCAGCGTGATCGTCCCGCTGGGCGGCAGTGCCGCCAGCGAAAGCTGGTTGTCGTAGTTGCTGGTCGTATAAATGTGCTGGTTATCGGAAACGCGAAACAGGTCGAACCCGAAGATCGGGCAGGGCAGGGGACGACCGAACTGGTAGGCGATTTCCACACGGACGGGTTCCCCGGCGGAAAACTGGGTGCGCGGG
>JACMJB010000136.1 GCA_014380815.1 Armatimonadota bacterium | reverse complement strand
TGGCAGGGGATGCCCCCGCCGCCTCCCAACTGGTGGAGCGATGTATCGCCGCTCAGCCCCTGATGGCGGCCCTCCTGCAAAGTGACCCGGACCTCACCGAGCAGCATGGCGTTGCGGCAGCAACACTGATCCGGCTCCGCGAGGTCGCGAAGAACCGCCACTCCACGGCGACGGAGCGCTGGAGACAGGCACTGGATCTGGTGCGCCGGGCGGAGGCGATGACCGATGCCTCCCTTCCGCTTCCGGTGTCTCTGACCGAGGGGGGAGCGGGCGACGAGGAGAACGAGATCCGCGCCGCCGCCGTTCTGGAAAGCGCGGAGGCGAGCCTGGCCCGCCTGATCAAGGAGGCGAAGGATCTTGAGTTTCGCCGGAGGCGTTACATCGAGAAGCTCTATTCCGACCGTGCAACCTGGCAGCAGAGCCTGGAAGGTCTGAGAAACGAAGCTCAGGCGATGAATCTGAACCTGAGTGCCCCGCCGCCCAAAAAAGGTCTGTTCGGAAAGAAGAACCGCGCGCATGAGAGCGTCTTCCTGAACTACCATACGTGCCGTCAGACGCTGGTGACGATCGAGACCGAGATTCGGGACCATATGACGGAGTTGAAGGCGAAGCAGGCTGAGGCGGTGACACAGCGCGAGACCCTGGAGGCGGCGCTGGGCTGGATTCAGGAGAGCGGCGGACCGCTTCGGTAAACGGGGAACGCCCGCCCCTAAGGGGCGGATGTTCTCGCAGTTTCTAACCCACCGGCATCTAGACAGGCCGCTTCGCTTCGACACAAAGGCCATTGAAGATGCCATGTGTAGAGGCCACTGTAACGCCTGTCCCGACCACGCAGTTTTCCAGATGGGTCCCGGATTTCACCACGGAGCCGTCCCAGAGGATCGAATTCCGGACGCTCGCCCCCGCTTCCACGACCGCATTCGCACCGACCACCGTATAATCCGAGATTTCGCCGTCCACGGTCGCCCCCGCGCAGGTCACACAGGTCTCAGATAGGGTCGCACCCCGGGGAAGCTGAACCGCGACTTTGCTATCAATGCAGTCGCGCTGCGCCTGACGATAGATGGCGAGGTTGCCCACATCTTTCCAGTAGGCATCGCTCGGTACCGCGAGCATCGGCTTCTTGGCATCCAGGAGCGCGGGGAACACGTTGTTGCCGAAGCCGAAGAAAGTCTCTGCGGGGATGTAATCGAAGACGCTGGTACGGAAGACGTAAATGCCGGTGTTCGCGAGGTTTGAGAACGCCTCGCCTTTTTTGGGCTTTTCCTGGAATCGCGTGATGAAACCGTCGCCATCCGCGACCACAATCCCGTATTCGCTTGGGTCCTCCACGGGGGTCACGCCAAGGGTCGCGACCGCCCCCTTCTCCCGGTGCGAAGCAACGATACGGGATATATCCGTGTCCGTCAGGTCATCGCCGCCGATCACCAGAAACGGCTCTTCGTCGCTTGCCCCGTCGCGGAAGAAGTTCTCCACGCGCTTGACCCCCCCCGCATCGCCCCATAGTTTGTCCTCGCGGGAGTAGTGAACGGGAACGCCATAAGACGAACCATCGCCGATGGTATCAATGATGGTCTGTCCGAGGTATTGAACATTGACCATGATCTCGGTGACACCGTGCTTTTTCAGCAGGTCCACAAGATGCCCCATCACCGGCTTGCCGACAACCGGCACCAATGGCTTTGGGAGAGAACGGGTCAGCGGGTCGAGACGCGAGCCGATACCCGCGCCGAGAATCATAGCTTTCATATCGGGGAGATTGTACCAGAAAGGCCGCTTTGTTGTCTTGTGGGGACAACAAAGGCCCTGGTTAGGCGGCGGGCGAGATAATGATGTAGCGCTCCGGCTCTTCGCCCTCGGAGTAGGTGCGGACGCCAGGCTGATCTTTCAGGGCGTTGTGCACAATACGGCGCTCCAACGGCGAAAGGGGGTCCAGCACCGCCTCCTGACCGGTGGAGGCGACCTGCGCGGCCAGGTCGGCGGCCAGCTGCTTGAGCGTGACCTCGCGGCGGGCACGGTAGCTGTCGGCATCGAAGATGACATGAAGACGCGCGCGTCCCCCGCGGCGATTGACGACATTCGAGGCCAGGTACTGAAGGGCATCGAGCGTTCTGCCTGCCCGGCCCACTAAAAGGTGGGCATCCGGACCGTCAAACCCCAATGTGATCCCT
>JACMJB010000135.1 GCA_014380815.1 Armatimonadota bacterium | reverse complement strand
GTGCCAAGACGCGATGCCGCCTGGAACTCCGCCACCGCCTCCGAGAAGGCGTTCCTGTCACTACTCAGCTTCCGGACTTCAGCAAGGTACACCGGAGCGTTTAGAGCGCCCTGGCCCTGAAGCCGCTCGAACCGGGATTAACTGGTGCTCCGAGGACGCCACCAGGAGAATTCGAGGCAGAGCTAGCGGGGCTGGATGGCGGCACCGAAAGCGGTTCACCGTTCGCTATGGTCCCGCAAAGCAGCATCAAGAGCGTAGTCGTTAGAATCATCCTATTGTGCGTACCTTTCCAGGCCATGGGCTTATCTGCATTGCCAGTGGAGTTGAATGGGAAGCGCCTAAAATGTTGGTCAAGCGCCTACGCGGCGTAACAGCGCCCATTCGACCGCATCGCCGAGGGTCTCGGCGATGTGATCGGTCGCTTCGGGGAAGCTGGCCGCGTTCTGGTGCTTGCCGGTCAGCACCAGAACGAACGCCCCGACCCCGGCATCACGGGCGGCCTGGGCATCGGTTTCGGTGTCGCCGATAAAGACGGAAGTGGCGAGGTCCAAGCCGTGTTCACGGGCCGCCTGAAGGATCATGCCGCCCTTGGGTTTGCGGCACGGGCAATCGTCGCTCGCGGCGTGCGGGCAGTAATACGACTGCTCTACATAGGCTCCCGCACTCTCAGCCAGGTTTCGCTTTAGGGCATCATCTATGTGGAGCAGGTCGGCCCCTGTCATCAAGCCCTTGGCGACCCCCTGCTGGTTCGAGATAATGAAGACCGGCAAATGGGCATTGTTCAGGGCGCGGACCGCCTGGGCCGCGCCCGGCAGCAGGTGCAGTCCACCGGGCGTTCTGACATAGTCGCCGGGCAGGTAAACGTTCAGGACGCCGTCACGGTCCAGGAAAACAGCGGACTGCCTCGGGGCGCTTGTTTCGGTCATTGATGATCTATTCGTCCTTGGATCCGGTCGCGCAGGGCGGAAAAAAGAAGATGCCCGATGGCCAGGTGGAGATCTTCTACCTGCTGCATGTTGCGCCGGCTGGTGACCAGGGGAAGGTCCACGGCGGCGGCAAGCGCACCGCCGCCATAACCGCAAAGCCCGATGCTGGTCGCGCCTATTTGCCGGGCGACCGCGACCGCGCGCAGCACATTGGGGGAGTTTCCTGATGCGGAGAGGGCAAGAAGGACATCGCCCTCCCGCAGCCAGGTGCGCGCCGGTCCGGCGAATACCTCGGCGAATCCGGCATCGTTTCCCCAGGCAGAGAGCAGAGCGGGGGAGTCGCTGAGCGCGATCACTTCGAAAGGCCGGTTTCCAGGAACTTCCAGCCGGATCGCCTTCAAAAAGTCGCACGCCAGGTGCGATGCGGTCGCGCCGGACCCGCCATTGCCACAAAGCACCAGCCGACCCCCGTTCTGGTAGGCAGCCTCCAGAAGGTCGGTGGCGCGAACGACCGCATCGGTATCCACAGCCGCCAGAAGAGCGGCGAGCGTGGCAAGGTAGTCCCGAACATAATGCGCGGTGTCCCTCGAACCGTCCGGCAGATCGTCGCCCGAAAGGCCACCGACTCCCTCGGCGAATGACCGCCGTGCTTCTGGCTCCGTGTTGCTGCCCATCAGGCGTTATGGTACCGCATGTTTCCCGGTACAGGAATTTTATCGGCCCGCGTCGAACCGAGTCCGCAAGACCTCCTTGATGTCACTGAAACGGAGTTTACCTACCGATGAAGCTCTCCCTGAATTCGGCCCGGCTGGGCACCAATGGTTACTCATTCACGCAGTTCGTGGACCTTGCGGCGCGGCATGGGTTCGAGGGCGTGGACTTCGGGCTGGGTGGCGCGGTGAGACAGGCGGAAACAGAGGGGGGCGTGGAAGCGCTTCGGGAGTACGCCCGGACAAAGAATGTCGCGCCCGCCGTATTCGGCTTGGAAGTCGAATGGCGCAAGGACGATGCCGCTTTCCTGAATGGCATCGCGAACCTGCCCGCGCAGGCCGCCTTTGCCCGGGCGCTTGGAGTCAGCCGCTGCACGACCTGGATGCCGCCCGCCGTCAATGAGGATTTGGAAGTCTGGACCGAGCGCACCACCGACCGATTTCGCGAGGTGGGCAGGATCTTCGCGGACCAGGGGATACGGCTGGGACTGGAATGGGTCGGCCCACATCACCTGCGCGCAGGGGGCGCGAATGCGATGGGGACAAACCCCGGCCTCTTCACGCTGAGTGGGACCCTGGACCTGATCGCGAAGATCGGCCTGCCGAACATCGGCTTGCTCGTGGACTCCTATCACTGCTTCACGACCGGGATCGGCGAGGCGGAAGTCGCCGCGCTGACCGATGCCCAGATCGTCCATGTTCACGTCAACGATGCGGCACCGGGCACGACAGCGGAAACCGCGCGCCATCCCGCGCGTCCTGCCCGGCGAAGGGGTCATTGATCTGCCCGGCTTCCTGCGCGGCTTGAGGGCGGCGGGATACCAGGGCTATATCGCCGCCGAAGTCCTTGCGCCCCAGGACCTTGCCCCCACCCCCGACGAGGCCGCTGCCAGGGTGCGGACGGCGCTGCAGACGGTCGGTCTTTAACACGAACGCCCGGAAAGATGAAAAAACCGGTCTGCTCGGGCGCGGGCGCACGTACTGAAATTTATAGCATAGTTTGCATCCGATAACAGGAAGAGAGTGCTAAGAACCCGCCCCGTTATTTTTTAGGCGCGCTCCTCCCGCCGAAGGACCAGGAGAGTTCCTCCCGCCACCAGGCCCGGCATCAGAAGCACACCCACAACCGGCAGCAGGGAAAGCAGCCCGGCCACCAGCCCAAAGGTGAGCGTCGGCCCGTCCGGGCGCGCGAAAAGCAGCCGCCGTGTCTGTGGCCCGAGCGTGATCCCACGCCGCAGGAAGGCGGGCGAGGTGTAATCGAGCAGTCCGATCACGGCAGCGGCGCAGACCCCGGGGATCGGGCCAAGGGCGAAGCCAAGCACAAACGCGACAAGTCCCAGCGCGCCGTTCATCGCCAGCCGTCCCATCGTGTCTTTCAGGCTCTGGCCCCCTGTCATCGGGGAGACCTGCGTCTGGGTTCCCGTCGTTATCTCCTCCACCGCACGGGACAGCGGCTCAAAGATCAGGCCGAACAGAACGCCGCCCAGCAGCACGAACAAAAACGGGAACAGCAGCAGCCACAGCAGCACCGCCCCGATCCCGGCGGCGATCAAGTACGCCCCGCCATTAGGCAGATCCGAAAGCCACGCCTGGAGACGTGGGACAAGCAGAATGCCGCCCACGATACCAAGCAGCAAGTACAGCGCGAATGTCCCGGCAAGCGGTCCGAAACAGAGCGGCCACAGCCGGGGCGTACGCGCAATCAAAGCGATTCCTCGTAGTGCATCCATAGATTCTTGCGGCCCTTTTTGCGAGATTGGGGCGGGTAGTTCCGCCTCCACAGGGATTCGGCAAACGAAATCGGGAAAAGTGGCAGGGATTAAACAGGGCGGCGTCGAAACATTTGGAGCCGACCATGACGCCTCTTCCGTTCTACCCAGTTTCAAAGGTCAAGCGTGCCGTATCCGTGCCTTCCGCCTCGCCGCACCCGCGCCTTGGCCTGCTCGGCTGCGGTGTTGTCGGCGATCTGCACCGGGAACGGCTTTTGGCGGAGGGTGTCGAGATCACCGCGATCTGTGACCCGGACAGCGATGCCCTGGCGCGGATGGCGGGGCGCCTTCCCCGGCGTCCCCGACTGTTCCGGTCGGAACTTGACCTGCTGGCGGCGGGTCTGGTAGACGCAGTCGTGGTCTGCACTCCCCACGCCACCCACGAGCGTCAGATCCGGGCCGCTCTGGGAGCTGGGGTCCACATCCTTTCCGAAAAGCCCTTTGTTACTGACACTGCTACCGGCGCGGAACTGGTCGCTGAAGCGCGCCGACGGGGGCTTGCGCTGTTTGTCTCCTACACCCGGCGCAGCCGGGGACACGCCCGGTTTCTGCTGGGCGCGGCGGGACGCATCGGGCCTCTGCAGCAGGTAATCATCTCTCGTGCCCAGCCCTGGTATGCCCTGAACCGGCGCACCTGGCGGATGCACCTTGGCGAGGGGGGGGGATTCCTGGTAGATGCCGGGGCATCCATGCTGGACCTGCTTCTGCGGATGGTGGACTATGCCCCGGTGACGCATCTGAACGCTGAACTGGTCCGGGCGCGCGGCGAGTACGACGCCGATACGGAAGCATCGCTGCGGCTGGAGTTTCGCGGCGGCGCGATCCGAACGAACCTGATTCTCCTCGGCGATACCACGGAGCAGGTGGAGCGCATCCAGCTTTACGGGGAACGGGGCACAGCGGGCTGGATGTCACGCGAGGACCAGCCCCACGACCTGTATGTGCGGCCCGACGGCGGCCCCTCCGAGGCCGGTAACCCGGCCCTGTACCGGGTCCCCTCCCCGGATGCCGCCTTTGTTGCCGCGCTCCGGTCGGGCAGGGGCTTTGGCCCCGACACTGCCCCGGACCTGTACGATGCCGCCTCCGCACTCCCTGTGGTCGGTCTGGTGGAGCGTATCTACCAGGAAGCGGTCTGGCGGTAAACCCGGGTCGAAAAGAGTCCGGTCCGCGTCATCGCCGCCGCACCGCGGCGGGCTGATTTGTCTTAGCGCTGGCGTATGCCGCTTCGACCACCTCGACCGCGCGAAGTCCGTCTATGCCCGTGATCGGAACCGGCGATCCGGACTCGACGGCCTCCACAAAGGCAGCCACCATGCCATAATCTATATCCGAACCCCAGCCCTGATAGGTGACGCCCCCGGTCTTGTCGGAATAAAGCACGGACTCCTGCGCGAACAGGTTCATCTCGAGCACGCCCTTCGTGCCGGTGACACCCAGCGTCACATCGCCCCAGGTCGGAAACGATGCGGGGCGTGACCAGGAAGCGTCCAGTGTCCCGAATATGCCGCTCTCAAAGTTCAGGGCCAGAAAGCCCGTGTCGTCGAAGTCGCCGTGCAGCAGGCGGTTGTCCGCCTCACAGTACACGCTCTGGACTTCGGAGCCGAGCAGGACGCGCAGCAGGTCGGTCACATGGACTGTATGATCCATCACGGTTCCGCCGCCGCTGAGTGTCCGGTCAACAAACCAGCCGCCAGGGCATTTGCCATGGTTTGTGCCCCGCACGGCTAGAATCTCGCCCAGGTCCCCGTTTTGCACCGCTGCCAGCAGGCTGCCGAACGCGGGTGCAAAGCGGCATGGGAAAGCCGTCATCAGCGGAACCCCGGCGGCATCGCAGAAATCCACCATCGCGCGGGCATCCTCGGGCGTGGTCGCGAGCGGCTTTTCGCACAAAACTGGCTTTCCCGCGCGCGCCGCCGCCTCGGTCAGCGCCCGGTGATGCACGTTCTCCGCGCAGACCACGACCGCCTCGCAGCGATCCAGCAGCGCGCCCAGATCGTCGAAGCCATCGCAGTCATACTGCGCAGCCTTGGTCGTCCGGCGGGTGGCGTCGCTGTCCCAAATCCCGACCAGGCGGGCGTTGGGGAGCGCGTGAAGCTGCGCCGCGTAGCTGTCCGCATGCAGGTGGGCGACGGAAAGAATGCCGATAGGTATCATGGCTGTTAATTTAACGAAAAGCGGTCAAAGCTCCTCTGGCAATCTCGGTGTTCGCGGCGATTCTATGGAATCGGTGTCAGCAGGGCAGGACCCGTCGTGCCATTATGCGAACCGATACAGACGATCTGACCCTGATCGTTGATATCCCACGCATTGCCCAAATACCAGCCGGAAGAAGGGTCAATCATATGGTTCAGATCTTCTCCGGCACCGACACCGGGAATCCCGCTGATCCCCGGTCCCCAAACAAACGCCCCATGACCGGACCAGGACCCCACAATTTCTCCTCGATTGTTGATTCGGTTCGGAAGGGAATCTGAGGCAGTGTCCTCCGGAAAGAGACGGGTCAGCCGATTGTTTTGGTAGAGGACGGCTGACGACCGGTTGTAGCTGGTTTGGCTTCCGATGATGTCCCCCGCAGCATTGATCCCGCGAGCGGTTCCCATTCCGGGAATCAGTGTCGTTGTTTCGTTCTGGAAGAGGAAAGCGCCCTGAGAAGATGCGCCGCCGACAATAGCGCCGGAGTCGTTCGTGGCAAAAGCTACGGTATTGACATTGATACCCAGGGGAAGTGTCGTCGTGGTTTGGCTCGGAATGTCGTAGAGGAGGGCCGAGGTACCGCTATGGTAGCCGACTGCTTCCTGTCGGTTATTGACCCCAAAGAGATGGATCGAGCTGAATCCAGGAGGCGGTGAAACGATCTGGAACGTCCCGCCCTCTGGGGTGGGGGTCCAGATAAAGCCACGCGACACACTGAAACCGGGAGCCGTGCCCTCCGAAGTGGAGCCGTGACCGACGATCAGACCAGCGTCATTGATGTCCTGGACAACGATGCTATCCAGGCCGGGTGGCATGCCCAGAGCACGGCGCGTCCCGTTCTCCCACACGGCAAGCTCCCGCCTGCTATTCAGGGAAATGTAACCGGCGATCAGCCCCGTATTATTCATGGCAACCGTCTCACTGTTGCGGTAAGCAACGGGATCCGTCCGCGGGTTCAGGTCCGTGACCGTGTAGCTGGGACCGCGCACTTCAACCGGAAGCGGGATCGTTCTGTTCGATTCCGTTTCCCGGAACGTGAACGTGGTGACACCTACCAGATGAGGAGCGAAGACAACATATCCGCCCTGGGGAGTGTTTTGTACCCGGGTGGAGCTTGGAGCGTCTCGCGTCCAGCGAATCGTGTCAGGTGTCACCAGAACGACTTCATTCGCGGCGTTTCGTGCGGTTATGGTAATCGGTGCCGTCAGTTCTCCCGGTTTCGCGTTGCGGAACAGCAGAACGGGAGGCGACACTTCCAGGCGATCAATCGTGCTGTCCATCGTCAGCGAAGCCTGCGCGGTCTCTCCTCCGACAATCATAATCGGCACTTGACCCGATGCCTGAGCGGTCCCCGTGCCGTCGCTGCTGGGAAAAGCGGAAGCCTTCGCCACAAGGGACGCAGGCTCCAGGCTGTCAAACGCGGCGGTGGAAGATCCCTGACCGCTTGCGGGACGCGCAATCACCTCGCTTCCCACAAGAGGGGCGTCTGGACCAGCGCCGTAAAGCGAGATGATAATGCTGTTCGAGGCGGAAGGAATGAGCCGTGTCCGCTCGGGCCAGACAATAGTGAACGATGCCCTGCCCCGTGACTGTCCGGTCGAAGCCGGCAGGGGTGGGGCGGATTCAGAACCGCTTCCACCACAACCGGTCAGCAGCAGTGGCAACGGCAGTACGGCAGCGCACAGCGTCATCGCCAGCAGGGCGGCGCGGGATGCGGTGATTCGAAATCGTATTAGGACCGACATGATTAGTTCACCCCCACGTTTGCACCGCCGGTGCCGCCCTGCGGGGTCAACAGAAACGCCTGAAGGGCATCTCCGTGATAGCCATTACCAGTGATGTGTCCGGGCCCACTGGCTGCGGTCGCACGCTGCAGCGTGAAGGACGCCGAAGTGCTAATAGGCAGCAAAGTATTCAGATCTTCCGTTTTGCGATAACGCCAGCGAATCGCGCGCAGAGCCAGCGGCGACGCTGCCGTGGGGGCGAAAACATCCCCCGAGGATCCCACCGCCGTGCCATCGTCCGTGATACCGAAGGCGCGAGCAGAGAGATGGCCGTAAGCACTGAGTGGGGAAACATCATAAAAGCGCTTGTCCCGAACAACAAACCCGTGCTGGACACTCCCCCGTTTCACCGTGAAGTAAGAGCCAACAACCGAGCCGGAGGCGTTAACATCCCGCGTTTCCAGCAGCCCGATCTCGGTCGGCTGTGGAAGGAGCGTCAGGTTATAATCCTGGGCGGACAGGGGCTTCGGAGACCACAACCCGGCATCCGAAAAGCCGTCACCGGCTGCAGAGGAGGTTGTCAGCGTACCCGCGAAGCTCCCGCTGTCGTTGATCGCGAAAGCCGTGGAGAGGGTCAAAAAATTCAATGTCCTGGCTGAATAACCTCCGGGGGTCTCTTGCCAGATGCAGGGACGGTACAGAATATTACCTGGCGCTCCCGGCGAGTATTCACCGATGGAGCCAACGATCTGACCGGAAGCATTGATATCCCGCGCCTGTGCGCTGCTAAATGGTGGCAGAATCGTCATACGCCCCCCTTCCCACAAAAAAGAGTTTCTTCGTGGCTGCTCTCCACTGCCAAGAAGGGTTCCGACCACTTGCCCCTGGTCGTTGACCGAATACGGATGGACATAGGTATATCCGGTGGGGGGCATAATCTGGATCATCTCCCCGCCGGACCCGTCGGCACCCGGTTTCCAGTAAAACCCGCTTCCGGAAGAGCTGGAGGGGGAGGGGGTGCAGATTCCGACCACTTCCCCTTTCCCGTTTACCGCTTCGGGGTAGATATAGGGCAGGCCGGGCAGGGGAGGGATCCAGGTGATCTGATAGGCAGCAGACCTTGTAATCTTTACCGTGACGACCGCCGTTTTGCCGGACTCTTGCTCCGTGGCTTGTACCTGGGCATCGCCGACGCGGATTCCCGTCAGAAGGCCAGTCGTGGGATCTACCCGGGCGATCTTCGGGTCGGAGAGGAGTTCGAATCGCAGTTTATTGGGCGATGTCAGCACAACGTCCCCGGCGGCATCGCGAGCGGTCGCGGTGAACTGCACCGTGTAGTCCACCCCGACGCTCTGGCTTGGCGCCACCAAATCTAAGTGGTCAACCGTACTCTGCAAAACAAGACGAATCTCCGTACCCGCGTCGGCGCGAATAACCAGCGGCGCGGTCGCGGTGGCCTGTGCGACTCCGCCGCCGCGTGGTTCCGGGTAAGCGGTCGCGGTGATAACCAGGTCCCCGGTCGGGAGCGGGGAAAGGGTTGCGGAGCTGGAAAGCGCGGTGCTGGTACCATCGGGTCGGTTCAGCGTCGCGGTGCCGACCGTCTTCCCCCCGGCATCCCGAACCGCGAGAACGATGCTGGCGGCGAGCACAGGAACCAGTCGTCCGCCGCTGCGGTCGGGCCAGCGGACAGCAAATGTCGCCCGCCCAGTACCCGCTGATACCGGCACAGGACCGGCCCCCGAGGCCCCGGTCCCGGCCCCGCCGCCGCAGCCTATGGCAGTAAGGGAAAAGGACGCCGTGAGCAAGCCCGCCGCAAAGAGCGAGACCATGCCCGCGGCGCGCCGCTTCGGAAAGTAAGACTGACTCATAACGGCGGCGCTCCTATTCGATAATGACTGTGCCGGAACCGGCTTGAACTGTGATCGTGATAATGGTTTGAACCGAGGAGTCCGCATTGCAGACCGCGGTCAGGTGGTAAATGCCCGGTGCGGCGGGGGCCGTGTAAACGCCGTCCAAAGTGACCGTCCCACCCACCGGTCCCTCCTGGACGCTCCAGGCGACGCTTGTGTCCGAAGAACCGATCACCGTGGCGACAAAGGCTCTCTGCTCTCTCAGGGTGAGTGTCGCGGCTTCGGGACTGATGGTCAGGCGCGGTTTTACGGTCACCACGGCGGACGCAGATTTAGTCGGGTCGTAGACGCTGACAGCATCCACCTGAAACGTCCCGATTCGGGAAGGGGCGGTATAGACACCCTCCGTCGTAATGCTGCCGCCGCTCGCGCCCTCGCGGATCGTATAGGTGACGTGCTGGCTCGGAGCGTTGGTCACCTGTGCGCTGAAGAGCACCTGCGAAAGAACCGGGAGCACCGTGGTCGAAGGGGTCAGAGTCACCTGGGCGTTGCTGCGCACCATCAACGCCGTCAAATCACTGGATACCCCATCAATTGTCACCATCACGGACGCGCTGCCGGGAAGCAGGCCGTTGGCCTGGGTTCCATTGAAAATCCCCAGGCGGCTCACATCCGCGGGGGATACCGTAAAGAAGGCCGCGCCGGGCGGCACGGGAATCAATGCGCCGGAGGCATCGCGTGCCTCAAATCGAATCTCGACCGACTCGCCGACCGGGACCGATTGATCGGCGGGAACCGTCACGGAGGCGATCCGACTCGCGGTCGAGATCGTCCCGATCCCCGTCCCATCGCCGCGAACTGAAACCGTTCCGCTACCCGTGGCAACCGGGATGCCAGCCCCGTCAGGATCGCCGAAAAAGCGGGCCTCCAGCGTAAGATCATCCCCCACTCGCACCAGCCGTGCAAAGGTGACATGCTCCGAGTAACTGGTGGTCGTGTTGGTGCGGCGGCGAACCAGAACGGAAACATCGCCGCCGTCCTCCCCTGCTTCGCGCAGCGTCACTCGCGCGGAGGTCGCCGATGCGGGCGCGGGAATGAGCGGTGAGTCCGCAGCGCGGGAACGCGCCGACCAAACAAGGTCGAACCCCGCGGCGACATAGCGTGTGGCAGGAGGAGTTGTGGAAGGAGAAGGGGTTGGGGTCGGAGAGGGGGTATCACTGACTCCTCCCCCTCCTCCACCGCCGCCGCAGCCGATCAGCGAAGCGGTGATCAGAAGCAGGCCCCAAACAAAAACGGCGGACGAAGGCCGCGATAAACCGAAGAAGCGCATGACTATCCTTGAAATGGTGTCAGAACGAAAGGCTACGAGAATCCACTGCGGCGTGTCCGTTCCCATCGTTCCACAAGGCTGCCTGCTTTTCCTGCGTTTTTTGGAATTGGCGAAGATTTAACCCCGGCTCAACAGAGTTCAAACAAGGATCGCCTGACCGGTCCGTAGCGAGTCCCGCGCGGCGGCGGCGACCGCGATCGCGCGGCGGGCATCCTCTGGCGGGACAGCGACCGGCGCTTCGCCTCGGATCGCGGCGGCGAAGGCGGCGATCTGCCGGTAGAACGGATTGTCGTTGGGTGTGAG
>JACMJB010000134.1 GCA_014380815.1 Armatimonadota bacterium | reverse complement strand
GGCAATCCGCACCGTCGTCCCGCCGCGGCCCACCGCGCGGATCAGATGCCCCTGCCGGGCGAGATCATCGAGGGCGCGGCGAACCGTGATCCGTGACACTGCCAGGGCTTCCACCAGCTCGCGCTCGGCGAAGAACTGGTCGCCATCGCGGTAGCCGGTCGCGATCATCCGGGCGAGTCCGTCCCGAAGCTGCGTGTGCAGAGGAACCCGGCTTTGTCGGTCCAGTGGGACCCGGTCGGCCAGCGACTCCGGACCAATTCGAAGCGTACGAGACAGCGTCGGTGCGTTCGTCATTTGAGTATGTCCATTTTAAGACACAAAAACAACCCTGTCAAGAGTCAATCCAACACTTCGAAGGGTCCCGCTGTTGACACTGTCTCTGTTTCTGATCTACAATGGTCCTGTAAGCGATATTTGGTTATAACCATTAAGGCGACGGAAAAGGGTTTTGAGACCAATGATACCTGCCGGCTTTCCTGCTTCCACAGAGCTGACCCTCCGATACGACCGCCCCGCGACAGAATGGATGACCCAGGCTCTTCCCATCGGGAATGGGCGCCTTGGGGGGATGCTTTTTGGTGGCCTAGACCGCGAGCGCATCCAGTTCAACGAAGACAGTCTGTGGACCGGAAGCGAAGACGATACGGGCTGTTATCAGAATTTCGGCGACCTATTCGTGGACCTCGGGCATGAGTCTGCGGGGGACTACCGGCGCACATTGGACCTGTCCGAAGCGGTCCATTTTGTCGGGTACACGCGGGGCGGCATCCGTTACCGGCGCGAGGCGTTCTGCAGCCAGCCCGATGGGGTGCTGGTGATCCGGCTGACCGCCGATCGGCCCGGTTCGTACACGGGCGTGGTGCATCTTCAGGACGCGCACCCACACTCCAGCGCGCTCACGGTGGCCCATGATACGCTCCAGATCGCGGGAGAGCTTATCAACGGACTGCGTTACGAGGCGCAGGTAAAAGTTCTGCCGACGGGGGGCACGCTTCTGACCGACGACCGGGGCGGCGTGCGCTTCGTGGGGGCCGACGCAGTGACGCTTCTGCTGGCGGCAGGCACGGATTACCGGGACGACTCCGCCAGGGGCTGGCGCGGCGAGCATCCGCACACCCACCTCGCCGAACAGATCCACGCGGCTTCCGGGAAGCCCTACGAGGCACTTCGGCAACGCCATGTTGCGGATTACCGCCGCCTGTTCGGGCGTGTCGCGCTCCGCCTTGGGCCGTCCCCCTCGCCGACCGAGCAAACGAAGCCCGCCGCGACCGATGCGCGTCTGCGCGCTTTCCCGGCGGATCCAGACCCCGCCCTGGTCGCGCTGTTCTTTCAGTACGGGCGCTACCTGTTGATTGCCTCCTCGCGCGACTCCCTGCCCGCCAATCTGCAGGGCATCTGGAACGAGAGCAACGACCCGCCCTGGCGCTGCGACTTCCATACCGATGTCAATCTTCAGATGAATTACTGGCCTGCCCATGTCGCGGGCCTGGCTGAGTGCTTTGGGCCGCTGTTCCGCTGGGTGGATCGCGCCCGCGAGGTCCACACCCGCCAGACGCGGGCAGAATATGGGGTGCGGGGGTGGACGACGCGCGGCGAGAACGGCATCTTCGGCGGCGGAAGCTGGAAATGGATCGCGCCGAGCAGCGCCTGGATCTGCCAGAATCTATGGGATTATTACGCCTTTACCCGTGACACCGCCTACCTTCAGCGGCTCTACCCGATCCTCCAAGAGGTGTGTAGGTTCTGGGAGGATCGTCTGAAGACGCTCCCCGACGGGCGCCTGGTCGCTCCGGAAGAATACTCGCCCGAGCATGGGCCGGAAGCGGAAGACGGTGTCTCCTTCGCGCAACAGCTTGTATGGGATCTATTTACGAATTTTTTAGAAGCGGCGGACGTTCTTGGTGTGGACCGGGAGTACCAAGCGACCATTTCGGCGATGCGCGAGCGTCTTGTCGGACCGCAGATCGGGCGCTGGGGTCATCTTCAGGAGTGGATAGTGGACCGGGACGACCCCGAGGGTCGCCACCGTCATTTGTCGCATCTCGTCGCGCTCTACCCCG
>JACMJB010000021.1 GCA_014380815.1 Armatimonadota bacterium | reverse complement strand
GGTCCGAAATCCCTGAGGTGTCACAGTCAGTCCCTTCGAGCCGAGAAACGGGGCCAGCATCCCGCTTTGGAGGGCATTTTGAGTCCACCGGCGGACTATCCCCTTCTGGCCGATATTGCCCAGGAAATAACCAGGCACCCCCGCGAGGAGGATTGCTGCGACAAGCCCCACGTACGTCAGGTGCAGGCCCGATAAGCCGTTCCATTGCGATGCCGCAAGGCAGACCAGAGCGACCGTGCCCAAGCAGCGAACCAATCGCAGACGCCGCCATTCCCGGTGTCCGGAGCGGGTCCGATTCAGCCAGCAGACGTACCAGGCAGCCGCATCCTGAACCGTGTTTTCGTATTCAATCGTCATTGTGTGTCCTTCTGATCGCATCAGCAGCTAACGTGCAGGCCTGGTTTGGAAGAGACAGCAAATGGGTGCACGTGGTACCATTCCCGGGTATCGCCGCCACTGCGAACCAAGACTTTTCCAGGAGCATTGCCTCGTGTCTGTTGCTGTCAATCCCCCCTTGCCCACTTTTCACCCCCTTCTGGAGGTGCTTCTGCCCCGCCCGAACCATCGCGCCGCCGCGCTCGCCAGGGATGCCGCCTTGATCGCCGCCGGGTCACTTTTGGTGGCGGCCTGCGCCCGTATCGTGATTCCGCTGCCGTTCACTCCCGTTCCGGTCACCGGGCAGACATTCGCCGTACTGATGGTGGGCATGCTGCTGGGCGCGCGGCGCGGTGCGCTCTCCCTGTTGCTGTATCTGGGAGAGGGTGCCGTCGGCCTGCCGGTATTTGCGGGAGGTGCACTGGGCCTTGCCAGGCTGATCGGGCCGACGGCGGGCTACCTGTGGT
This sequence comes from Armatimonadota bacterium, assembly GCA_014380815.1. Taxonomy (GTDB): domain Bacteria; phylum Armatimonadota; class Armatimonadia; order Armatimonadales; family Armatimonadaceae; genus JACMJB01. The sequence continues at coordinate 11,862 of JACMJB010000021.1, read as the reverse complement.
CCTATCCCATTGCCGCATGCCTGATGGGATTCCTCGCCCAGCGAGGCTGGGACCGCAGGCCGCTGCTGACCGCGGCCGCCATGCTGATGGGGGGAGGCGTCATTCTGGGCATGGGGACCCTCTGGCTCGCGCAGTTTGTCGGCGGCTGGAGCGCTGCCTTCGCCAAAGGCTGGCTTCCCTTTCTGCCTGGCGACGTGGTCAAGACCCTGCTCGCGACCACGCTTCTGCCCGCGACCTGGAACCGTTTGAACGCCAAAGGTCCCCGCTCCGGCTACGGCTTTCGGCGACGCTGATACAGCAGGTACGCGATAACCGCCGGGTCGGAGTTGGTGACAGACCCGATGCGGTCCAGCAAGCGATTAAGTCCGCGCTCGGTCGGTTCATCCACTTTGCCCTCGGCAGGGTAGAGGCCGCTGTCCATCGCCTTCAGAATCAGGTCGAGCGCGTTGTCAATATAACGCCCCCGGCCCGATGCCAGAGCGCGATACTCGGAGTTCGCCCACAGCCGGGAGATCTGATCGTAGATCGCATCCCACGAGGCGAACGAAGCCGATTCCGTCACCCGCTTCTGCGTCACCTGCTGGCGGCTGGCGAGCGCGGCGGCATCGCGTACCTTTGCCGCCTCCCAGTCCTCCAGGTCGACGCCATCAATCAGGCGGACGCGAAGGTCGCCGCTTCCCGTCACCTCGCGCAGCACCCGCTCGATCGCCAGCAGGTTCTCGCGCGTGTTCAGCGTTCCTGCCATCTGCCCATCAAGGGACGATAGACCGATCACGAAATAGTTTTCCTCCCATGCGACCGGCAGGGTCCTCTCCACCGCACGCCAGAGCGCGGGCGAGATCACTGTCTGTTTCACACGGTCCACTGCCTGCGCCCAGAGGTCCGTCAGTGATGCGCTATCTTGTGCTGTCATTGCTCGTTTGTCTTGTCCTGAAAGGGTGTCGTTTCTTCTCTCTAATTGTACGATGGGTTTTGCCAAACGTGCCGCTTCGCGCGATACCGAAATAGAAAAGGGGTCCAGAGCCATGAACGTAAGCACGCTGACGGCGCAGTTAAAGAATAAGGGTTTCATGGTCAAGGAACAGGAGGGCGGCGCCTACCTGCTTATTCATCCTTCGCGCGGCAAGTATGACTGGGAGGCGGACGAACTCCGCTTCCGCTCGGTCGTGCTGGACGCAAAGACCGGAAACCTTGTTTCGAGCGGCTGGCCCAAATTCTTCAATCAGGGCGAGTGGGCGGATCACGACGCCGCGATTGCGGCCCAGCTTACCACGGGCCGCGCGGTCATCACGCACAAACACGACGGTTCGCTCCTGATCCGCTCGGTCCTTCCCGATGGGCGGATCCTGTTTCGCACCCGCGATACCTTCGATGGCGGCAAATTCGCGCCGCTCGCCGAGGCCGTCGCACGGACAAGGTATCCCGCTCTGCTGGACCCGACCGTATGGCCACATGGTTCGTTGCTCTTTGAGTATGTCGGGGCGGGCAATCAGATCGTTGTGCGCTACGAGGGCGACGATGATCTCATCCTGCTTGGCGCGGCGGAGCACACGGAGGCGGGGGCGACCTACCTCCCCTACCGGGAGCTTGCCCGTGTCGCGGAGGCACATGCCCTGCGGCTGGTGGAGACCTACGACTGGGCCTCCCAGACTGCCGAGGGGGTCGCCGCCGTGCTGGGCCTGGTTCAGGGATGGGACAAAGCGGAAGGCGTTGTCGTGCGCTCCGAGGACGGACAGACGCTGCTGAAAATCAAGTCGGCCTGGTATTTCGCGCAGCATGCACTTCGTTGGCATTTGACCTACGAGGCGATCTGCCGGTTCGTTATTGACGGCGGCATCACGGATGAGGACGCACTGACCGCGGCCTTGATGCAGGCGGGTTGGGACTTCGAGACGACCATCGCCGCGAGGGGGCATTTCCAGACGTACCAGGCGCGCCGAGCGGAGGCCGAACAGGTGAAGGCCGCCGCGCAGTCCATTCTTGCCGCCTTCGAAGCGGAGACCGCGGGGCAGTTCGCCGGCGACGAGCGAGCGCGGCGCAAAGCATTCGCGACCCGGCTGTTCGGGCCGGAAGCGACAGCAGAGGTGCGGGACCTTGCGAAATACTGCTTTCTCGCCTACGACAACAAGACGGCTCAAATGGAGGCCGCCCTGCTACGGCGGCTGATTCTCACCGGCTAGGCCGAAAGCCGCACTTCCCTGAGTTGCCAGGGGCCGGGCACCCGCCCGGCCCTTATTCCTTCATCGGTTTCCTGCCTGTGTCACGGCCACGGGAAGGCCGGAGCACTCCATCCGATGGCCGGGGTGCTCATCAGCGCCCAGAAGACCGCCATCGAGAACTCCCCCAGCACCATCCCCAGCATGAACGGGGCCAGGCGACGGTAGAGCCGCATTCCCCCGTACCGGTTGACCACTGTCTTGACGAGCCACGCCAGAAAGAACGGCCAGGCGAAGACATACATGGTCCAGGTCGGGGCGATCGCGTATCCAAGCGGGTTCAAGGGGAACCAGGTCAGCCGTGCCCGAAGCATCGAAAGCCCGGCGGCGACCACCACGCCGATCGCGAGGCCGCTGTACGCGGTGGCGTCCGGGGGACGATAGCCGCTGCCGCGAATCACCGAGGCAGCCTGGTTGTACATGTTGCCCGCATTCGAGTTCGGGTAGCCATACAGGTTCACATGCCCCAGACTGTAGCTGAAATACAGGAAGCAATAGCTCGCCACGGTGAACCCGACCGTGATCGTCAGAAGCAGTGGCAGGAGCAGCGCGCGCGGGCGCATCCCGGTCTCGCCTGCCATCTTCTGCAGGTCCATAAACGGCGCAAGCAGTACCCCGCGAAGATCGCGGGTGAAGACAATATCCGTTAGGGAGAGCATTGTCAGGTTCTGTGCGCCAAGCAGTGGCAACGGCGCGACCAGGCGGATCAGGTGACTGGGCAGGAAGCTGGTCTCGGTCATCAGAAGACCCGCCTCGGAGACGCTACGGGTCATGATGATCGCAACCACGAACAGATAGATACCCATCTGCGCCGCCGCCAGCAGCGGACTCATGCCCGCGATGCTCAGCCACAGAACAATTCCCGCGAACCCAGCCCCAAGGCCGATGAACGCGGCTCGGTAGCTCAGCAGTTCGCCGCTGTCGTCCAGCGGGGGAGTCGCGGCGCGGGCGCGGGCATCCCCAAAGGCGGTAGTCCACGCCTGACGCAGATATGGCCATGCGATCCTTACCTGCGCGCCGATCAGGGCAAGGTACGCCCCCGCCGCCTGATACCCCGTGAAGATCCGGGCGTTGTGGGTTCCGATCCCCTCCGGCTGCCCGCCAAAGGCCACCGCCACCAGGTCCTCGACGCGAGTCAGCAGAAAGAAGAACCAGAGAGAGAGAAGAAGGTCATTGGGCAGGAAGTATGCAAAGCCGATCGCGGCAAGCGAGGTCCAGAGACGAATGCCATCCATCTGGTTCAAAGGCCGCTCGGTGAAAAGCGACGAAACGTTGAAATCCAGCGTCAGACTGGGGATCGTCGGAAAGTTCGCCGCCATGCCATTGATCCCGAAGACGACCATAGGAACGAGGAAACCCAGCCACATCATCGGGTTCCGCAGAAACGGCAGCCCTTCAACCTCGTCGTTCAGGATCGCCAGCGGCAGGCGCGTCAGCGGGAACGACAGGCGCTCCTCCTCCACCCAGCGGCGTCGCAGGATCGTCCCCAGGCAGAGAAACACCCAGACAACACAGGCAATCAGGGCGAACCATGCCAGAAGCGGCGCGACCCAGATACCCAGCGACAGCGGTTCACCAGGACGCAGGCCCTCGAAGTACTGCTTGATCGTGGCTGGCATCTCCACGGCGGCGGAGGGGGTGAAGGGGACCGCCCAGGGCGGAAGGTGCTGCGTGATATACCGACTGAGGCCATTGCCCTCCGTCGCGTAGTAAGGGAGATAGGCGAGCGGGGGGATAATCTTTTCCACCAGGCCGCGTGTCGAGACGATCACCCCGACCAGCAGCATGACATAAACGACCAGCAGGTCGGTGCGGTTCAACAGATCCCGCCGAAGCAGGCGCGACAGCCCCCGGTTCAGTAGAGCGAGCAGGAAAAGCGCGGCGACCGCGGGCGGGGCAAGCTGGAGGACTCCAAACTGAACCACCTTCGAGACCATGTCCGCATACACGGAAACGAAACAGATCCCGATCAACAGCGGGAGCGCGACCACAAACGCCCGGAGACGCGGAGCCGCGAAGGAGGATGGGGCAGCGCCGCCTGGCACCGGCGGCGGCGCTTCAGAAGATGCCACGCGGATGCGTTCGGTCCCCATAAGGCTGGCTCGGCTCCTTGGTTCGCCCTGGTTCAGGAAGGCGATGAGCCTATCATTCGCCGCTGGCGATTACATTCCCTTCCCGTTTGCGGCCTGCTAGCGCTTCCTTCAGTGCGCCGCTTTTGCCGGCAACGGTTCCGTATCCTCACCCGGGCGTGGTTCTCTTGGCAGAACCGTCCAGATACCGGCGGCACATTCCACGAAATGCCCCAGCGCGGCCTCCAGGGACGGCAGAAGCGATCGGGTGCGCTCGCTGTCCAGCGCCGCCCAGAGCGGGTCACCGGCCGTAATAGGGGCAGGCACGACCCTGCCCTCGTCCAGGCCGGCCAGCCACGCGGCACGGCGTACAAGGTCCAGGCGGCGCACCGGCTCCGGATGACTCAAATGCCAGATACCCTCGGCTCCATCCAGAAGAAGGTCGAGCACCGCATGACCGAAATCGGGCAGATAGGCCACCGTCAGGAAGTCGTTTGCCACAACCACCTCCTGACCGAGCGCGATCTGCCGCAGCGCCCGCGTCAGGAAGTTCTGATCGTCCCACGGCCCAAAGAGCGCCCCAGCACGAAGGATCAGCGCCTTCGACGGCATTCTTTCCAGGACCAGACGTTCCATCTCCGCCTTGCTTCTGCCGTAAACCGTCTGCGGGTCTATCCGGTCGCTTTCCCGGTAGGGTTCGGGGGATGACTGCCCACTGAAAACGAGCGGCGAAGAAAACAGGGTCAGCGGGAGGTCACGCCGAGCGCAGGCTGCCGCAAGCGCGGCAGCCCCCTTCGTATTTTCCCGAAAACAGCGAAATGGCTCAGCTTCCGCCGCCTCTGCGGAGGAGAAGCCGGCGGCGTTGACGACTGCCCAGGGCTGATGCCAGTCCAGCGCCGCCTCGATTGCGGCGGGCGATGCAATATCGAGAAACTCCCGATCCGTGACCCGGCAGGCGATCCCGCGCTCCTCACAGAGCCGCGCCAGAGCGTCCGCGAGAAGTCCCTGCCCTCCCGTGATCAGTAGCGGTCGCACCAGCGCATCCGCTGAACCGCCAGGCGATCGCGGCATCCGGGTGCGCGCCGGGTACGTGCTGGATGCCGCCCGTGCCGCCGGATAATTAAGACGCCAGGGCGAACGGCGCCACCACCCCGGTGTGCTTATCACCGGATGACTTGGAGTCCGACCGGAGGCAAGCTCCCGGCAGACGCCCCCCAGGGCGGTCTCACGAGGACCCTCGAGGCCCCGCAGATCGAAGACCCCGGACTCATAGCTGCCTCGCGGTTCGGTGAGCAGCGTATCCCAATCATACGCCCCGAAAAGAGACCAGACCGTGACCGCCCGCACATCCGCGCCAGCATCCCGCGCCGTGTGTGCCTCCTTCCAGACATCCAGGAGCCAGCGCATCTGCTCTTCTCGGGTGCAGCCCAGGTGCGCCTCGGTGATCGCGATCGGGAGACCGTATCGCTCGCTTGTTTCCATCAGCAGCGCGGCGACCCCCGCTGGTCCCTCCTGCATCACCCGGACCGCCTCGACATCCGCGTACCGATGCCGCCCGTTGTCTCCATGGGTGTGGGACGGATAGCGATGGATTCGCTCATCCAGAAACCGTTCGCTCGTGATGTAGTGGTTGATGCCAAGCACATCCGGCGGGCAGGGGTTTTCCGCGAAGAAACGCAGCTCGGCTTCGGGAATTCCGACCCAGAGGAGATGCCCCCACATGCGGTGACGGTCATCCTGAACGCGACCGCAAAGGAGATCGAAGGTGACCCAGCGGCGCTCGTTCTCGAACTCGGCCTGGTACGCAAGCGAAGACGTGCTATGGGTCTTGCCCATATCCTCGGTCTGCACCAGCCGCGCCGTGGGGGTCACTTCACGGATCGCCCGCATCGCGAGAACGGTGCCCTTCAGTTCCGTGAGCAGGCAACGGACGAAGGTCGCCTCGTCCGTGCCATGCGGATGCCAGTGGCCATACAGCCCCGCGAACCGAGCCGTGGTCAGCGGTTCATTGACTGGCGTAAAATCGGTGACCCAGGGATAGCGGGCGGCGACAGTTCGGGCGAACTCCGCCAGCTTTTCCGGAAACTCCGGGTCCAGAAGGCTGGTGTGGCGTGGTCCGCTGCCGTGGTGTACCAGGCCCACGATTGGGGTGATCTGGAGAAGACGCAGACGCTCCATGCGCTCGTCCATCCATCCCCAGTTCGCTCGTGTCAGATCGCCATCCGGCGCAATCCGCTCCCACGAAACCGGATACCGCAGCGTGCGAATACCCAGCGACGCGATGAGATCCAAATCTTCCGGGCGATCCAGGTGCCCACTCACCTCAAACTGGTCAAGGAACGCATCCCGGACCCGGTTTAGCGTGCATTCGATGCCGCCCCAAAGCATTAAAGCCTTGCGATTCTCAAGCCGATTCGTCTGTTCCATTCACGGTAAGAAGCCGCGCCGCCGAAGGCGCATCGCGCTCCATCTCCTTGAAGGGTTACGGGTCGTGAGCAACGGCGCTTCTTAAAAAGCCGTAGTACCCCCATTTGGCTTACCCGAACGGGGGCACCCGCAAACCTTCCGTCAGACCCTAGCTCCGCCGGTGCGCAGCCGCGCGAGGGTTTTACCGCCGACTGTACTCCGGAGATACCCTTGCATCCGCATCCGCATCAATGTCCGGATTCGGGAGTATTGCATCGGACCGGTTGCTGCTCACGGTCACTGGCATGACCTCCACGACCTCGATCACTTCCACCTCGATTTCCGCCTCGCGCACCGCACTCGAAGGGGGTGCGGGGGTCAGATCCGCGATTCGGGGGGTCGGCAGGGTTGAGGTACCGGCATAGGAGGTGTTCCCCTGGTTTCCGCCCCAGTTTCGGGCCGCCCAGAGTGCCGCTGCGCTCCCCCCGAGCAGAAGCGCAGGCACCAGCCAGTTCGCGGCAACGGTTTCCCCGCGATCTCCCAGATGTCGTGATGGGGCAGGCGTGTATCGAAGCGGCAGGACCGCAAGAGGCGAGATCCGCGCATGCAGTTGATCGGCCGCGTGACGCTCCTCGGCGACCAGCGAATCTGCGAGCGCCGCCGTCTCCTGATCGCCAAGTGCGCGGGAGTAGGCGCTGAGCGAGGTGTAGGCCGCGATCTCGAAGTGGGAGAGGCCATAGGCCTTCGCGACCTCCTGGGTCTCGATGTCGGCCTGATCGTGGAAGGCGTTCGTCAGGCGGTTTCCCTTCGCCAGCAGGGCGTTCATCGCGGCCTTGTTCACCGAGATACTGCCGCCAAGCTCTGTGATCCGGCGACCAAGACGCTCGATCTGGCTGGACGCCACCCCGGCGAGTCCCGTCATCAACGCGCGGATCTCCGGGTTCCTGGCGCGGTCCGCCATATCTTTCAGGCTGACAAGCCCGCCCTTTTCCATTGCAAGAGAGTCGTTCAAGTAACGGATAAGACGCTGCTGGGTATTTTCGGTCATCGAGGGTTCCTTTCGGTGGACTCACCGCCACCCATCTGACCGGTACCCGTTTTGGGGCAAGGGATAATCCCCGCGCCGGTGAAGCGTCGTCCGCCGGGACAGCGGACGAAGGTTTGGCGTGATTCTCTGTCGAATCTGAACCGCAAGGGGGGGCATTCGTGGACGAGACCAACATCACATCCGGCAGCGAGCAGATCTTTCACTGCACCCTGGACGGCACGCACAAGTTCTGGCGCGTCCGCCTCCACGGCAGTACCCAGACCGTTTCTTTTGGAAGGATCGGGACAGGAGGGCAGACCCAGACGAAATCGTTTGAGGACGAGGAGTCCGCCCGGGCTGCGACCGATCGGATCATTGCCCAGAAGAAGTCGAAAGGTTATGTTCCGGTCACTGAGACCGAGGCAGCAGGTACCCCACCACGGCGAGTGAGACCGCGCGCCGCGGAGCAGCTTCTGCTGCCGCTGGACGATTTTGGTCCTCCCCAGAGTCCGGGCAAAAGTGTTTTCGCGGAGCCGGTCACACTCGCGCTTTTTTAGACGTTTGGGCGTTCATAGTCATCTCTTCGAGATCCGGAACGGAGAACGCACATGTCACCGAAAACCGCCCCCGCATTGCTGCTAACCCTCCTCGCGGGCGAGACGCCGCTGTGCCACGCACAGTTCGCACAGCCGTACCGGGCATCCCCCGACTCCGCGCTTGCGGCACCGTTCCCGTTTACCCAGACCATGGCACCCGCGGTCCCAATCGGGCAAGGCAGCCGCACCGCACCGCACCGCCTGGAATCCGCGGAGGACTCCCTTCCCTCGATCACCACGCTGCTGCGACTAACGAACCCGCAGACCGGACACCTCGACCGCGCCTACGACGGTTACGCCCGCATCCGGCTGGAACAGGAGGCTCGGATCGCCGAATGGGAGGAGGAGCTTAAAACGGCGCAGGCGGTGACCACGTTCAACGAACGCCGGGCCGGGGAGCTAGCGCGTGATATTTCTGGCTCCGATCAGAAGGTTTCCGATGCGTATCTCAAAGCACGCGGCGCGGCGCTCACGGCCCTGACGTCGGACCAGCGGCGGCGTCTGGAAGAGCTTCAGTCGAGGCGAGTCGCCCCTGGTGAGGGGGCATTCGCACCGGACTCCGTTCGCGACGATAAATACGCCTTTCTGCTACTCTCCCAGGTCGAGGACATCTGGCGAACGCCCGTAGATACCGAGACTGCGCAGGCGCTGCTGGCGGCCCTGGAGGCGAACACCGCAGCGACCAATCTGGTGCAGAGAGGTCACTACCAGAGCTACCATGACTATCTGTCGTTTTATTATGACTATTACCGTCCAGTCAGCATTTACCCCTACTGTCCTCCGAACGCCCTCTATACCTACCCGCGACCGGATCACGGGCATTGGGTAGGCCGTCCCCTGGTACGGCCCGACAACTGGGACCGGCACTCTCCCCACGACCCGCCAAACTGGGACCGGCGTTCACCCGTCACCGAGCACGCCAGAGGACCCAGGCAGCCGTACCCTTCCGGACTTCGGGGAAGCGCCACGTTGACATCGGTCTCTGTTCCCCTACCGCCGCGCGGTGGTATAGAAACGGGCGAGGTCTTCTCCATCCACTTGCGGCGTTCGGACCGGAGCGAGATCCGCCCACGCTGGGACCGCAAGGTGGAACCGGCGCGGCAGCGAGATTCTCCGCGCGCCCCCGGTGCATCGGAGACGCCGCGTTCGGAGCCGGCCCGCTCCGGGACGGCCAGTCCGGAACCAAAGCGCCCGGAGCGCTCCGAGCCGAAAGACGACAGGAAATGGGACCGGGGCGGAAGCGGCAGCCGTGAGCGACCGGAGCGCAGCCGATCAGAGGAGAAGTCTGACGGGAAAAAAGGCCGCTGATCGCGCTTTAAAGCCCCTTGACGCCTCTGTTCCGCCGTGTTACACTCCCGACTGTCAGCGGCGGATCGCCGCTGATAAAACACCCAACCGCATATCGCTAGTTGACCCTTCGTGTCTGGGGAAGTCCGGTGCAATTCCGGCGCTGTCCCGCAACGGTAAGGCTTTTCCGCAACGGTAAAGCACAAGTCCGAATGCCAGCCGAAGGCGTGTCGCAGAAAACCGGATGTTCGATGAGAGCATTCGTGGCAACCCTTCGCGAGAATAAGGGGCGACAACCGACCACACCGACCGCGTTCCCCTTCGGGTCCCGGTCGGCGGGGCCAGTTGCGCCACCGCTCCCTGTCTTCAGGGCCGGTGGCGTTTGTCGTTTCCGTTCGCCTCGTTTGCGGGGTTTCGACCGTTTCTGCGGCCTGCGTCGTGCCGGACGCGCGGAAACCTCATCGAAGGCCGCGTGTCCCCCCTGCCTGCGGAGAACAGGCGGAAAGGACAGAACGTGCTGCAGAACCGGACCCGGAGCCATCAAGGCTTCACGCCACGCAGAAGCGGGGCTTTTACGCGTACCCCCTCAGGGTTCACCCTGATCGAGCTTCTCGTGGTGATCGCGATCCTCGCGATTCTCGCCGCCCTCTTGTTTCCCGTTTTTGCCCAGGCCCGCGAGAAGGCCCGGCAGTCATCGTGCGCCAGCAATCTTCGGCAGATCGCCATGGCGGGCCTGATGTATGCCCAGGACTATGACGAGACCCTGCCCGTTTACACCTACGATTATCGGACCTACTGGGTCGGTTACAAAGCCAGTTCCTCGGTCCTGATGGACAAATCCCGGGGTCTGATCACGCCCTACATCCAGTCCGGTGAGATCCAGCGCTGCCCTTCCTACACTGACGGCGAGAACCTGGGTGGCACGGGATATGGCATCAACTCTCAGTTGACCTTCACCCAGGCCACTTTTGGTAAGGCGACACCGTCCGCCCTCGCGGAACTCTCCCAGCCTGCCGAGACCATTTTCTTCGGTGAGGCCGGAATCCCCGGTTTTCCCGTGCCGGGCATTATCGGCGAAACGATTCAGATTGACCCGCCCTACTTCTGGCCATTGCCAACGATTCACTTTCGGCACCAGGGCTTCTCCAACTTTGCGTTCTGTGACGGTCATCTCAAACCCATTAAGCGAGAGGCGTTCGCGGCGCCGCTTCCCATCTCGGAACAGAACCCCGCCCAAAAGATCAAGTTTGTCGGTGACAGACTGATGGCGCGGCGGTAAAGCGATAGAGAGCGGTACACCCGCTCCCTCGTCTCCCTTGTGCTGCTTCCCCATTACAGGAGTTTCTTATGTACATTCGTTCGGTACGTTCGGTGTTCTCGGCGGCGCTGGTCGTCCTGCTGCTGCTCGCATCCCGCTCCACGGCCCTCGGGCAGATCGTTCCGAAACTGGAGACGACGATTGGCACCGGTTCCAGCGTCTCCTACTTCGTGCTCGACTTTTTGGGCGGCCTTGCCCCGCAGTCCTACGCTTTCGCTTATCGCTACGATGGGGCCAAAACCGGCGGCGATCTTATCTCCGCTCTCGCCACCGATGCGCCGGGTTTTTCGGTGCAGTTTCAGCAGTTCTCGTTTGGCCGTTACTACGAGGCTTTCGGCTACGATGGCAAGTCGCTTGCTGCCCCCCTTTCTGACCGCAACAACTACTGGTCCTACTGGATCGGCCCGGATGGACAGGACTGGGCCTCGCCGACGTTCGGTGCAGACAGTCGCCCTTTAGCCAATGGCTCCTGGGACGGCTGGAGCTATGCCGCGAATAATATCGCCGTGGCCCCGACGACCCCACGGTTGGACGCGGGCAGCGCCGCGCCGGAACCCGGCACGCTTGCACTCCTTGCAGTCGGCGCGATTTCCGGTCTTGGAACGACCCTGCGCCGCCGCCGCCGGGCGGAAAGGAACTAGGAAAGCCTCCCATGGTGTACCTCCTGATCGTGCTGGCGGCGCTTTCCCGCCTGCTGCCACATCCGCCGAACTTCACGCCGGTCGCGGCGATGGCTCTGTTCGGGGCAGCGATGCTTCCCGATAAACGGCTGGCACTACTCGCCCCCCTTGCCGCGCTGCTGCTGAGCGACCTCTTTCTAGGGTTTTACGGCTGGGAGGGCATGGCGAGCGTTTACGGGGCCACTCTGCTCGTCGGGCTTCTGGGATACCTGGCGCTGGGGCGGGGCAGGGGCGGCGGCCCTCTTCGCATCGTGGCGGCGTCT
>JACMJB010000133.1 GCA_014380815.1 Armatimonadota bacterium | reverse complement strand
GCGCGGGCTTCGTAAAAAACCCGTAATGCGCCACGCTCTTCTCGGAAGGGTCCTGTTGTCCCGAAAACGCGGCTTTTCAGGTATAACCAGGAGAGTGCTGCCCCTTCACTTCGTTTCTCGAGTGCCAGCTTCGCCTGCTCTGCCATCTCCACTGCCATCATCAGGAGTTCGCCCGATGCCCTTTCCGCTCCGCTCCGCGCTTCGGCCTGTTTTTACTGCGGCGGTCCCTCTGCTGTTTGCCCTTCCTTGCTCTGCCCAGCAGGCGCCTAACCTGCCGCGCCCCACGGAGAACCCGCCCGACCCGCCAGCGGAGATGGGTACGGCACCGCCCGCGCCACAGCCCCAGAAAAAGGCCACGAAGCGGCGCAGGCCCCGCATTGGCCCGCAGGTCGGGTTTTACATCCCGACAAACGGCCGAACACGAGACCGCTTCGGAAGCTCCTGGTTCAACATCGGCTTTGGGGTAGGGAATATTTCAGACATCTATCGGACCGGTCATTTCACGCTGGATGTTGATTTCATCTCCAACTACCGAAGCGGGGAGCGGATCCTCATCGTCCCCATCGGCGCCGCTTATACTTTCGGACTGGGAAAGCAGTCCGGGGCAAACTCGGCGTATGCAGGGGTCAGTGCGGATCTCGTGGTTGTCAGCCTGCGCTCAGATGCCGACAATCTCCCGACCCGTACCAGCCTTACTGGAGGTGGCGCTATCTACATTGGAACCCGCTTCAGCGAGGCCGGCTACCTGGAAGCCCGCTACAATGCGATTGGCAGGGTACGTGGGTTCGAGCTTTCCGGTCTGAACCTGACGGCGGGACTGCGTTTCTAGCCGCGTCACGCCAGGGGTCGTTTTTTCAGAATACCGCAAAAATCGGGGGAAACTTCCCCCTCTTACCTGCCGTATCTTGTATGTACGGACAGCAGGATTAGACGACGCAAATTGCGGGTTCAGGGCGTACAATACGGGTACACTTTAGGTATCCCACGGAGCCGCCCTGCAGGGCGAGCCGCGAGGCACTCGGGCAGCCCGACCTGGGGTAACGGCGTCGAATGGAACGGGAGTGCGTTTCTCATGAAGTACAAGCGGTGCTGCGCGTGCGATTTCTGGGTGACGGCGGCGGATGTCCGCTGCCCGAACTGCGGGATACAGGAACCGCGCGTTGACCGGGCAATGACCTCTCAGGGTGGGGATACCCTGGCTCTGGAAACCCCGATGACCGATGGAACCCGCGCCGCTTTCGGCGGTTTCATCGGCGCGATCATCGGGGGTTTCCTGATGGATGGCATGGGCGTCGCGGTCGGGGTGGCCGTGGGTGTCAGTCTGGGCGTCCTGCTGGGCGCGGATCGCGAGTGGAGCAGCGCCCCGGCAATTGCGCAGCTGCAGAACGCGGCGCGGCGACAGACAGCCAGTCTGCGGCAGGACGAAGAGACGATCCAGCAGCGGCTCACCGACATCGCCTCCCGTGAAAAACGGCTCACCGACGCCCGCGCGAAGGTGAGCGTGGAGATCGGAAACGCCCCGGCAGTGACGGATGAGCGGGACCGGTGGCACCGAGTCCATGCCGCACTGGATTCCGCAGGGGTGATCCTGGCACGGCAACGCGAGCGCTACCACGCAAAGCTGTGGGAGATCGCATTGGTGCGCTGGCAGAACACCCTTGAGCCGCTGGCCGCCGATTGGGACGCCCTGACGCACGAAAGCTGTAACCATCGGCTCCGGCTCCTGGAAGCCGCCGTGGATCGCGGCGAAACCTACCTCAAGGAGTGGGAGGGGGTAGACCTGACCGATCTTCCGGAGGGTCAGCGTTGCGTGGATCGCTTGCGCCAGGCGCTTGCCGCCTGCGCTCAGCTGCGCGAGGCGTTGATCGTTCAGCAGGCCGCTCTCGCGGTCAAGGGAATTGCACCGATGGACGAAGCGCTGCATCCCGCGTTTGGCCCCGCGGACAGTCTGCGCTCGCTGGATCTGTTTAATGCACGAGCCGCGCTTGGTGAGTTCTCCTCCGCGTTTGGCGAACTAGAGGCGGAGTATGCTCGCCTGCGCAGCGAAGAAGAGCTTGCCGAGCGAGCGACCTTCGTTCAGCGGCTTCGCTAAAACGCTCTCGCTGGATTCGCGGCGACGTGAGGTAAAGATGAGGAAACGGCCCGGTCTGATGGTAAAATTACCACCAGACCGGGCCGTTTGTTTTGCCCGTATTTATCATTTATTTTATTCTTCGATTACCCTGCACTTTTGCTATCCATATTGCCACAATTATCATGGCAGCTGCGGATTGCTCCACGTGGGAAGAGGCTGTAACTGCCTCTTTTCGAGCCGCGATGCGGCGGCCCCAACGCACCGAGAGGTGCCTTCCCAGACAGTTCCCATCGTGCTCGGTGGGAAGGCTTGGGAAGGCTAGTGAGGACTGAAAGAAACGAATGCGTATTATTGCCATCGCACAGCAGAAGGGCGGCGTGGGTAAAACCACCAGCACCGCGAATATCGCCGCCGCTATCGCCCTGCGGGGGCAGCGCGTGCTGGCAGTGGATGCCGACCCACAAGGTTCGCTGACCCTCGCGCTGGGCTTTGACCCGAATGAGGTCGAGGTGACCATCGGCGACGCCATGCTGTCGGGGCTGCCCGTCCCGACACAGCCGACTCAGGTGCCGGGCCTCGACCTTTGCCCCGCCTCGCGCCTTCTCGCCGATACCGAATTTCTGCTGGTGCCGAAAACTGGTCGTGAGCGATTCATGGCGCGCGCCCTTGAGGAGGTAAGAGGCGATTACGACTGGGTCGTCATTGATTCGCCCCCCTCGCTCGGTCTGATCACGATCAATGCTCTGGTTGCCGCGCAGGCGCTGTTTGTCCCGGTCACCCCCGCGTTGCTTTCCGCCGCCGGTCTGCGCGATCTGCTGCAGACCATCGAGGAGGTCCGCCTGGGCGGGCTGAACCCGAAGCTGCTGCTGGGAGGCATCTTTGTCACGTTTGCGGATCAGCGCACGATCGCCGCCAAACGGACCGAGGGCGAGCTTCGCGAAGATCTGGGCGAGTTGGTGATGAACAGTACCATCAGCCGCCGTATCGCACACGAGTATGCGGCTCAGGCGGGACTTCCTGTCATCATGGCCGAACCGAACAGCACGGCAGCGCAGGAGTATCGAGCATTGGTAGAGGAGGTTTTACAGCGTGCCAATAAGTAATGGTCGTCCCCACAAGCGAGTGCTGCTGACGCAGCCTTCGATCGCCGAAGAGATGTCTTCCGCGCCCCTTCCTGGTGGCGGACCGGAGACAAACTCATCGCTGGTGCGCGTGATCGCGTATCTGACCCCGGAAGAGGCGCAGGAGCTAGAGATGGTCTGGCTGCAGATGCGCGCTCTCTCGATCCGCCCTTCCAAAGCGGATATCATGCGCGCCGCTCTGAAGATGGCGCTGGAAAATACCGATGCCCTTTCGTCCAAGCTGGCGGAGCAAGTAGGTGGGGGCGCCCCGGCAGCAGCCGGTTCGCGAAAGGTGCCTGCTAAGGTTTGAGGCGTCCCTGAATCACCGTAATAAAACAGCGCGCCTCCCGGCAATCGCCGGAAGGCGCGCTGTTTTGCGGCGGCAGACTACGCT
>JACMJB010000132.1 GCA_014380815.1 Armatimonadota bacterium | reverse complement strand
CCAACGCGCTCGGCCTGATGGACAACAGCAAGCGCACGTTCGCTCCGCGCCCTATCGAACGCCGCCGCTTTACCTACACGACCGGGTCGGCGGCAGCGATTATCTCCGGTCTGAACGAGTTTGTCGAGCAGCACAAAGAACTGCCGATCCCGGGCCGCAACTACAAAGGTGATCCCACGGAGATGCTGCTTGGAAATATCTCTTCCTCTTATGAATTTCCGAAGCCGGATGAGTCCAACTCGCTCGAAGCGGACCGGGAACGCCTGCCCATTTGTGAACTGCTGACGCAGTGGTGGGAGTCGCGCCCCCAAACGATGCGTGACCCCGAGGGGTGGGAGCTGATTCGCGCCAGCCTGGCGGTCACGGCCGCCGGTGGCAGGGACAGGACGAAGGAGAGCCTAAACGAAGTCTGGAAGAAGGCTGAGCCACTCTACGGTGTGATTCCGGCGGCAAAGCCCGTGACCTCCTTGCTGCTGGCATGGCTGACCCGGCTTTTCCCGCCGCGGAACAGCCTGATTGACTTTTATCTGGATGGTGCGGAAACGGTTCTGTCACGCATTGTGAACCTGGAAAGTAAAGAGAAACAGGGTGGGCGAGCTGCGGACCCCGCGCTGACCTATTTGTATGCCGCCCGGCGGCACCGGCACAGTAACGCCAGCCTGTGGAGCGATGAGCAGGTAACCCGGCTCTGGCACCTGATGCGCTGGGCCGATCAGCCGACCCCCAGCAGCAAAGTCCGCAGCCGCATCGCCTCCCTGGAGGACATCGCCGATGCGTTCCGGGTCGGGGCCGCAACCGAGCACGATATTTACGATCAGATACTCACCCAGCACGATACCCAGCATTCCAGCTTCAATGATCTGAAGAACGTGTCGTCGCGCAAAAACCTGCCGATCTTCGAACGGACGCCCGGTCTGCGTGAGATCGCTGAGAAGTGCCGCCAGCGTATTGTCGAAGTCGAACTGAGGCGCGGCGACACGGAAACCGCCGCCTCAAAGCCCGCACGCTCTCTGCGCTACAGCGGCGGGAGGGATGTGCTGCTGAAGCTGGTGGCCGCACTGGGCAAGGATACGTTCGCCCGCGGCTACTCCTACTACGGACAGACCAACCGCTCCGACGTTTTCAGCCATCTGATCCGGGCCACGTTTCCCGGCGAAGCGGAGACGCCTGAAACGTTCGGCCCGGCGGCGAAAGCGGCGGGGATCAGCGAAAAGCGGCTGATCGAGACCGCTGTGTACGCCCCGCAGTGGGCAAAGCACGTCGAGAAGGCGCTGAACTGGGAAGGCTTTACCGAAGCGATCTGGTGGCTTCACGCCCATACCAAAGACAACTCCTGGAGCGTAGAGGCGGAGATCAAGGAGGCATGGACCGCTGAGATCGCCGATAAAACCCCGCTTTCCGCTGAGGATCTGACCGAGGGCGCGGTGGATGTATCCTGGTTCCAGCGACTCCACAAGACACTGGGGGAAACGCGCTGGAAACTCCTGGACGAGGCCGCTAAATATGCGTCGTCCGCGGGCGGGCACAAGCGGGCGCAGCTTTTCGCCGATGCGATGCTGGGCCGCATAGAGATCACGGATCTGCTGGGCCGTGTCGAGGAAAAACGCCATCAGGACAGCCTGCGGGCGCTGGGCCTGCTGCCACTGCCCACAGGCGGGAAGGCGCGCGAGGCCGACCTGCTGCAACGATATCAGGCGATGCAGTCCTTTCTGAGAACGTCCAAGCAGTTTGGGGCGCAGCGTCAGGAATCGGAGAAGCTGGCGACTCGAATCGGTATGGAGAACCTGGCCCGCACGGCGGGGTACGCCGACCCGAACCGCCTTCAGTGGGCGATGGAGTCTGCCTCGGTCGCGGATCTAAAAGAAGGTGCGGTCACCCAGACTGTCGGCGAGGTGAGTGTCTCGCTGGCGATCAACGGCCTGGGACTGCCGGAGATGACCGTCATGAAAAAAGGCAAGACGCTTGCCAACATCCCGCCCGCCGTGAAGAAGGAGCCGGAGGTCGCCGCTCTGGTCGCCCGCCGAACCGACATCACGCGGCAGGTGTCACGGATGCGCGAGTCTTTGGAGAGCGCGATGTGCCGGGGGGACCACTTCTCCGGGGCGGAACTCGCGTCCCTGCTGGATCATCCGATCCTTCGGCCCCTTCTGCGGAATCTGGTCTTCATCGAGGCGGAAGGCAGCGAGCCGGTCCTCGGCTATCCCATCGGCGACGGCCTGCTGGAAGACTGCGACACGGCGCGTCATTCCGTAGATACGAAGACCGCGCTTCGGATCGCGCACCCGTTCGACCTGCTCCACACCGGCGCCTGGGAGCGGTGGCAAAAAGACTGCTTCCTGCGCGAGCGGATACAGCCGTTTAAGCAGGTGTTCCGTGAACTGTACGTTCTCACCGAGGCGGAGAAGGTGGAGGGCACCAAATCACAGCGCTACGCGGGGCACCAGGTGAACCCGAAGCAGGCCCTGGCGCTGTTCGGCAAGCGTGGCTGGGTGGGAGGCGGCGATTACGACTATGAAAGCGACGGCCCCCGCAAGACCTTCCACGAGGATGGCTTCACGGTATCGGTCGGTTTTATGGGCTGGACACTCACCCCTGCCGATGTGGAGGGTTCGACCATCGAGGAGGTGCGCTTCACCAAAAAGGGCGACTGGAGGCCGGTGGCGCTGGAGTCGGTCCCGCCCCGCGTCTTCTCCGAAGCCATGCGCGACCTGGACCTCGTGGTCGGTGTCGCCCATGTCGGCGGGGTGGACCCGGAAGCCTCGCAAAGCACGGTCGAGATGCGGGCGGCCCTGGTCCGCGAGGCGATGGGACTGCTGAAGATCGAGAACGTCCGGTTCCAGAAGTCGCACGCGATCATTGACGGTGCACTCTCGACCTATAACGTGCATCTTGGGTCCGCCGTGGTCCACCGGATGCCGGGCGGATACCTGTGCATCGTGCCCGTCCACAGCCAGCACCGAGGGCGCCTGTTCCTGCCGTTTGTGGACGATGACCCACGCACCGCCGAGGTAGTCTCCAAAGTGTTGCTGCTGGCCCGTGACCGCGAGATCCAGGACCCCACGATCCTGGAGCAGATTCTCGCGGTCCGATAACCTCGTTCCGTTTCTGCTTCTGCCCCGCAGCCGTTCAGCCGCCTGAACCTCAGGCGGCTGTTTTTTTCGCCTCTGGCTCCGTGGTCTTCAAGCCCCAGGCATTGGATTCGGCGGCGGGCGACGCCAGCGCGGCGATACGCAGGTCGGGCAGGGAGGTACCCGTGTATAGGATCGCCTCTTCGCCTTTTCGCAGGTCCAGCGAATACACGCCGCTCCCCTGGGTCTGGAGGGTCAGCGGCCGAGTCGAAAAGACGCGCGCCTCGCCGGGAAGACCCGGCACAATGCGGCATGGTTCGCCCGCCAGGCTTCGGATACGGACAAACTGGGTGACACCACCTGTCCGCCGAGCACTGACCAGGAAGGCTCCCTCCGCCCGCAGATCGTGAAAAATGGCATCGGCCCACCGATCCGGCATCGCCGGGAACACGCGGATCTTGTCACCCCAGCTCTGCAGAAGCATCTCGTGGATCGCGGTCGCCGCCGAAAGCGGGGTCTCAATGACAGGACCCGCTTCTTTATAGAGCGTGCTCGCCTGAAGAAACGGGTTAAGCCCGTTCAAAAGGGCCAGTGACTCGTCCCCCTCCCCAAAGGCAGAAAGCAGAAGCGCGCCGCCCGTAAAAGAGTAACCCTGCCTGCCGCCCATGCTATGCCAGTGCTTCACGGATTTCTGGATCCGCTCCTGTGCGCCCGGCTGCTCGCGGTTCACCAGATGCAGCGGATACCCCATCAGCAGATGGGAAAAGTGCCGATGGCCCTTATCAAAGGGAACACCGCGCGCGATCTGATACCCGGTTTCGTCGGTGGGGTAGTCCGTCAAATGCGCCAGAGTTTCCGTCCACTTCGGCAAAAGTGGGTCGGCGATCCCCAGCCGCGCACAGACCGCGATCAGCGTTTGCAGACCCCAGTGAAGCAGCGCGAGATCGTAGTTGCAGTCCGGTCCCGCGCCATACTCAGGCGAATAGGTGCTGGGTAAATGCAGCACGCCTGCGGCATCCGGGGTCAGGAAATGCAGGTAGTAGGCGACCGAGCGCTTGAGCAGTGGGAACAAGTTTTCCCGCAGACGCCGGTCGTCCATGGTCGCGCGGTACTGGAGCCAGTAATTGTGCATCGCCCAGAGCAGATTACCCATCTCCGGACCAGTTCCGGGCACGCCCACCGCACCCGGCGTCAGGTCCTGACCGGTCACTCGCGGGATCGCGGCAGAATCGTTCCGGTACTCTTCCGGGACATTTCGGAGCAGGTTTGCCTGGTAGCGATCCAGCCGCCGCGTCAGCGATTCCGCGAGTTCCGGGTGGTTTGCCGTGCAGGTCGGCCAGTAAGTAAGCTGGACATTCAGGTTCCACCAGGCCCCTGCCCAGGGGGTCGGCTGAAGCCACGGCCCTTGATTGTCAATCAGGGCGCGGTCCGCACGGGTCGCGGAAGCGAGCTTGTAAAGCTGAATCCAGTAAAAGCTCTCCCAGCGGGCATCGGGCACGGAAAGAAAACTTGCCGGATAAAAGGCGTGCCACCAGCGCCGGTGCGAACTAACGAAGCGGTCTTGATCCGTGGCGATCGCTTTTCGAACCGCCGCTGTCGCCTCTTTCACCGCTCCTGTCTTCGGGTGGGTATGTGCCGCACTGAGGAACAGCGCGCTTTTTGCCCCGTCGCGCCGCTCGTGCCAGGCGGTCGCGGTCTCGCCCCCCCAGGTCAGCGGCTGAAAGCAGGTCGAGATCTCGCCGATCGCTCCCTGTTCTGAGGCCGGATTCGAGACGTATCCCTTGGGAGAACCCCGCAGAAGAAAGCGGGGCGGGACCGCTGCCTCGGAGTGCCACTCCAGGGCGGCCTCCTGCTCGCCGCCGACCCGCTCGACCTCGACCATCAGAATCATCTCATCGGCATGGACCAGTCCGCGCCAGCGAACCGAGCCGGATTCCGTGGTGATGATCCCGGTTGCCTCCGCATTCCAAAGGTCCAGGCGAATCGTGCCGCCTGTGATCTTCCCGACCGTGTTCAGGGTGAAATAGCCGAGGGGGAGCCGGGAACCAGCGGCGGGGTT
>JACMJB010000131.1 GCA_014380815.1 Armatimonadota bacterium | reverse complement strand
GCTGGGCCGCGGATGCCCCCTACGATGCCATTCTCTGCGCCGCCGTCGCCCCGACTGTCCCGCCCGCGCTGACCGACCAGCTGGCGCCGGGCGGGCGCCTGGTGCTTCCGGTCGGTCCGGAGGGGGGACCACAGCGCCTGGTTGCCCTGACCAAAGCCGGTGATGGGCAGCTAGCCCGTCGTGATCTGGGCGAGGTCGCGTTCGTTCCGCTGGTCGGGACACATGGCTTCGGTCTTCCCGACGATCTGGGCGAGATGGATATTTAGCGCCGCCGTGCTCAGTGGCCTCCGCGGGGGTTCTCGATCGTGCCGAGCCGCGCAACGATCTCGTCGCGTTCCTCGATGCGGTCCAGGCTGCCATCCCGAATATGGATCGCGCGGTCGGAAACTCGCACCATCTTATCGTCGTGCGTGGCGGTGATTACCGTGCAGCCCTTTTCCAGGTTCAAGCGGCGCAAAAGCTGAATGATCTCGATGCCGGTCTTCTCGTCCAGGTTCCCCGTCGGTTCGTCGGCCAGGACGATAGACGGGCTGTTCGCCAGGCTTCGCGCAATCGCGACACGCTGCTGCTGACCACCGGAGAGCTGGGACGGCTTGTTATGGAGGCGGTGTCCCAGACCGACCGTCTCGCAAAGCTCCTTGGCGCGAAGGACCCCTTCATCGGTAGGTGTCCCGGCAAAGATGGTCGGCAGCTGGACGTTCTCCAGCGCGGTCATCACCGGGATCAGGTTGAAGGTCTGAAAGATATAGCCAATGGTGTGGCAGCGCAGAAAAGCAAGCTCCATCGCATCCAGCTGTGCCATGTCCACATCGTTGATAAAGACTGTCCCGGAGTTGGGCTTGTCCAAACCACCGATCATGTTGAAGAAGGTGGACTTACCCGAACCCGATGGACCGATGATGGAGACATACTCGCCGCGCTTGATGTCAATCGAGATCCCTTTGAGGGCATGAACGTCTTCGTTGCCCATCTTGAAGATCTTGACCACATCCTTGGCCCGCACGACATACTCCGTTTTGCCGCCGACCTTCTTTGCGGCCTCGGCGGCATTCGCGCTGCTGACCACGTCAGCCGTGTTCTCTTCCAGAACCGCCGTTCCTGACGCGCTCGCCGCACTCGCCCCGCTTAATGTCACCACTTCGTCCGACTTCGCCATTGGTTTTGGTTTCCTCTTACCGGGCTGAGCCGGTCAAACAATCTAAACGTCCGTCCGCAGGGCGGCGGCGGGGGGGATACTCGCGGCCTGCCGGGCCGGGATATAGGTCGCCAGAGCGGTCAAGGCCGCTCCGATCGGCACGCAAAAGGCGAGCGTCAGCAGAATATCCATCCAGTCCAGAGCACCCAGCGCCTTGGTGCCCACGGGTGCATTCAGGGGAACCCCCGCGATCCACTTTGACAGCACGATCAGCCCGGTTCCCAGCACCCAGCCCAGGCAGGAGGCGATAACTCCCATCAGCAGCGCCTCAATCATGAAGATCTTGACGATGAACTGGTTCAGCGCGCCCAGGCACTTCATGGTCCCGATCTCGCGGAACCGTTCGGTGACACTCATCAGCATCGAGTTCGTGATTCCGACCGCGCAGACCAGAAGCGAAAGCGCGACCAGCCAGTTCATCTTCGCGACTTCCTTG
>JACMJB010000130.1 GCA_014380815.1 Armatimonadota bacterium | reverse complement strand
GAGCGTACCAGTTCCTGGACAGCGGGGATTCGGGTCGAACCACCAACCATGATGACCTCGTCGATGCTGGAGACCGTCATCTTGGCATCGCTGAGCGCCTGATCCACGCTCTTCCGGGTCCGGTCCACCAGGTCTTTGGTCAGATCGTCGAACTTGGCACGGGTGATGTTCAGGTCCAGGTGCTTCGGACCCTCCTGGTCCGCGGTGATGAACGGCAGATTCACGTTCGTGGTCAGCGTGGACGACAGCTCGATCTTGGCTTTCTCGCCGGCTTCGCGGAGCCGCTGAAGCGCCTGCTTATCCTTACGCAGGTCAATCCCGTTCTCTTTCTGGAACTCGCCCGCGATGAAGTCCACCAACCGCTGGTCGAAGTCATCCCCGCCGAGGTGGGTGTCACCGGACGTTGACTTGACTTCGAAGACCCCGTCGCCGACTTCAAGGATCGAGACGTCGAATGTACCGCCTCCCAGGTCGTAAACCAGGATCGTCTCGTTTGCCTTCTTATCCAGGCCATAAGCAAGGGCTGCCGCGGTCGGCTCGTTGATGATGCGCAGCACCTTCAGACCGGCGATCTCGCCCGCGTTTTTTGTCGCGGTCCGCTGGGCATCGTTGAAGTAGGCGGGAACCGTAATAACAGCTGCATTCACCGTGTCCCCCAGGTAGGATTCGGCGTCCGCCTTCAGCTTCTGGAGGATCGCCGCCGAGATCTGCTCCGGAGAGTAGGGGGTGTCATCAACCGTGGTGCGGTGGTCGGTTCCCATGTGCCGCTTGATCGAGACGACGGTGCGGTCCGGGTTGACAACCGACTGCCGCTTCGCGGGCGCGCCGACCAGGCGCTCCCCCGTTTTGGTGAAGCCGACGATCGAGGGGGTCGTTCGCGCCCCTTCCGCGTTCGCGATCACGACGGGATCTCCGCCCTCCATCACGGCGACGACGGAGTTCGTCGTGCCAAGGTCAATACCAACGGTCTTTGCCATATCGTCTGTTTCCTCTTTGTATGCCCCGCGGCCAGATTTTAACTTTTGCTGTCGGAAAGTATCCGCAATTCTGCGACGATTTGATTATAGAACCTGAGCGTTATGCTGTCAAGTATCTTGTGGGATAATTTTCAGTCAGATTCGAGTAGAATAGAGACCAGGAAGGCGGTCCTCCGGCCCCAAAGGGCCGCAACGGACGACCGGCAGTCACGCAAGAGCTTATGGGGCGATTTATCAGCTACGTTTTTATCTTTGTTTGCGGATTCGCGCTCTGCGCCCTGATTTTGCAGCGCACGACGGGCACGATTCCTGGCCTGAGCCGGGAAAGCGTAGCCGCGCGGGGGACGGGGGATGTTTCCCCTCTCCCGGACAAGGCACCGCCATCCCGAGCGCCTGTTGCAGCCACGGGAAGCCTCGCGGGAACCACTGTAGTGGCGGACGCGGCGGCGAAAGTGGAACCGGTCGTTGTGAACATTGACATCGAGGGGACGCGCCGTGCTCAGACCGGCCCCTTCGGGTTTTTGCAGGGGGGCAGTGAAGCCTTCGAAGGGTCGGGGTCCGGGATTATTCTCTCCAGCGACGGCTACGTGGTAACGAACAATCACGTGATCGAACCCGTGGCCGAGCGGGGGACCGAGGGCGGGGCGATCAGCGTCCGGCTGGACAATGGTAAAGAGTACCGCGATGTCACGATTGTCGGGCGGGACCCGCAGAGCGACCTTGCCGTTCTGAAGATCAACGGCGCTCAGAACCTGTCCGCGGCGGTTCTGGGTGACAGCGACAAGCTGCGCGTGGGTGACTGGGCGATTGCGGTGGGGAACCCGCTGGGGTTTAACTCGACCGTCACACTGGGGATCGTTTCCGCACTGAATCGGCGGGATTTTCGGGTCGAGAATGATGCCCTGGACCGGGTGATTCAGACAGATGCGGCGATCAACCCCGGCAACTCCGGCGGGGCGCTGGCAAACATCAGCGGCGAGATCATCGGCATCAACACGGCGATCGCCTCCTCCACCGGCGCAAGCGTCGGGATCGGCTTTGCGATCCCCATCAACTCCGCCCGGCGTATTATCCAGCAATTGGAGGAGAAGGGAAGGGTGACCCGTCCCTATCTGGGTGTGGCCTTTTCACCTTTGGATGGGGTGGACCGAGACACCCTCCCCCCCGGTGTGACGCTCCCGACGGATGGTCAGGGGGCTCTGGTGGTCAATCGGCAGGGGCTTGGCTCCGCAGTAGTTCCGGGGTCTCCGGCGGCGACTGCGGGGGTTCGTGACTTCGACGTGATCCGGTCCATTGACGGCAAGCCGGTACGCGATATCAACGAGGTCAAGGAGTGGGTGCAGCAGCATGATGTCGGCGAAACCGTGCGCCTGACGCTATGGCGCGCGGGAAAAACCCTCGAGGTACCCGTAAAACTGCAGACCATGCCCTCAAACTATGGTCTTTCGCCCCGCCGGGAGCGTTCCCTTCCGGGTCGCGGCATCCTGCCGTTCCGCCGCCTGCCGGGCGCCGCCCCGGAGATACAGGAGGTGCCGTAACCGATGCTGACGGCAGACCGAGTCTTTTTCAACGGGAACCTTCTCACTCAGACCTCCAGAACGCCGACAGCCACGGCAATGGCGACACGCCGCGGAGAGATCCTGTTTGTCGGAGGCGATCGCGACGCACGGGGGCTTGCGGGTGCGGCAACGGAGCGCGTGGATCTTGGCGGCAAGACGGTGGTGCCGGGCTTCTGTGACGCTCATCTCCACTTCGCCAGCTTCGGGCTGAATTTGGCCCGCTCTACCGACATCACCGATGCCGCCGACATAGGCGAACTGGGGGAGCGACTGACCGCGCAGCGCGAACGCTCACCCATTGAATGGGTGCTTGGCAGGGGGTTTGACCAGAGTAAGCTTCGCGAGAATCGGTTTCCAACCCGCCGGGAACTGGATCGGGTTTCATCAAGCCGCCCCCTTTTGATCACCCGGATCTGTGGGCATGCCGCCGTCGCGAACTCAGCGGCGATCGCGCTTCTGTCGGACAGGGAACGCGCGGCGGGGGACCCGGAGACCGGGCTGTATACGGAAGGGGACATCGGGGCCTTCTGGAAGTACGTCCCGCCGCCGACTCCGAATGAGATGGAACAGGCGATCCTGCGCGCCGGGCGCGTTGCGCTTCGTACCGGGATCACCTCCGTCGGCACGCTGATTGATTCCCTGGATCAGATGGGGGCGTACCAGCGGCTGCACCGGGAGGGGAAGCTGCCGGTGCGTGTCACGATGATGCCGCCGTACCGGGCAGTCGCCGCGCTGCACGAACACGGGATCGGGACCGGATTCGGTGACCAGTGGCTGAAATTCGGTGGCGCGAAGTTGTTTTCGGACGGCTCGCTGGGAGCGCGTACCGCACTGCTTGCCAGCCCTTACACCGACGATCCCGACAGCGCTTTCAATCTTGGTTTACGGATCTACGATCCCGCCGATCTGAAAGCGAAGGCCGCGGATGCCCAGGCGAAGGGCTTCCAGCTCGTTATCCATGCTATTGGCGATCAGGCCAACCGCGAGACGCTGGATGCTATCGAACACGCGCTCGGCCCCGGCGGCGACAACACGTTCCATCGGCACCGCATCGAGCACGCCTCCATTTTGCCCCCCGACTTGCTGCAGAGGATGGCGGATCGCGGCATCCTGGCGGTGGTTCAGCCCCAGTTCGTCCAATCGGACACCTGGACTGGCGAGCGTGTCGGACCCGAGCGGGCATCCTGGACATACCCCTTCCGGACGATGCGCCGCGCGGGAATCCCCCTCGCACTCTCCTCCGACTGCCCGGTCGAAAAGCTGGACGCCTTCGCCTGCCTGGATGCCGCCATCAATCGCGCCGCCTGGTCCCCGAACGAA
This sequence comes from Armatimonadota bacterium, assembly GCA_014380815.1. GTDB lineage: Bacteria > Armatimonadota > Armatimonadia > Armatimonadales > Armatimonadaceae > JACMJB01. Next base: position 2,434 of record JACMJB010000130.1, on the reverse strand, counting down.
TGCCTCACCGCGGAAGACGCCCTCCGGGACTACACGTTTGGCAGTGCCTACGCTCTGCACAACGAGACCCATCTGGGCACCCTGGAGGCAGGGAAGCTCGCCGATTTTGTCGTGCTTTCCGGCGACCCGACCCGAAGCGGGGCAGATCTTCGCGCTATCAAGGCGGAGCAGGTCTATCTGGCGGGCGAAGCGGTTCCGGCAGGCGATTAGCGGCGCGCAAGCAGCTCTTCGACCTCGGACCGTGCGGGGATACCCGTTTGTGCACCCAAACGGGTGACTTTGAGGGCGGCGGCAGCGCCCGCGAACTGCACGGCATCGCGGAGGGAACGGCCCGAGGCGAGTTCCACGGCAAGTGCACCGGTGAAGCAGTCTCCCGCCCCCACCGTGTCCACGGCTTTCACGGCGAGAGCGGGAGCGCGTTCGATGCCGTCGGGCGTCACGATCAGGGCACCCGCCGCACCGAGCGTTATCACGGCGGTATCCACGCCCTGCATCAGCAGTTCCGTCGCAATGGTCTCTAGGTCCGCCTCCTCGTTCGCCGCGCCCATACCGACGATCTGCCGGGCTTCGGTCTCATTAGGGGTCAGGACCGAGATCAGGGATAGGAGGCGGGCGGGGAGGCGACGGGCAGGAGCGGGATTCAGGATCACGGGTATCTGTCGCTTCGCTCCCATCTCGGCGGCGCGCTGGATCGTTTCGAGCGGCACCTCCAGCGACAGCACCACGGCCCGAGCGGTATCGAAAGCGGCTTCGGCGGCCTGTACATCTTCGGGCGAGAGCAGGGCATTCGCGCCCGGTGCGACCACGATGCTGTTTTCACCCGTTGTCTCGCTGACGGCGATCAGTGCGACCCCCGAAGCTGCGTTTGGCGTGACAAAGAGATAGGTCGTATCAATGCCGTCCTGAGTAAACCCGGCAGCAGAGCGTCGTCCGAAGTCATCGTCGCCGATCCGGGCGATCAAGCTGACTTTCCCCCCCATCCGCGCTGCGGCGACGGCCTGATTTGCGCCCTTGCCTCCGGAAACGACCGAGAAGGTCCCCCCCAGCACCGTTTCACCAGGGGCGGGAAGGTTTGGTGTCCGGACCACCAGATCCGTGTTGGTGCTGCCGACGACGACGATGTGGGTTCGTTTGTTTTGCATGGCAGTCTGTTAGGCCGTTCCATCCGCTTCCGGCCCATCCGCTTCGGCGACCGATGGATACTGAACATCCTCCCCTTTAGCCCAGGCATAGAGCCAGTCTTCCAGACCGCAGCCGAAGGGCATCAGGCAGTTTTTATAGCCCAGTTCTTCCTCGCTCACATTGGGTTCAAACAAAAACATCGCAGTGTGTGGCGTCGAGCAGTCGGCAACGACATACATCGCGCAGCCAAGATAGGCGAGGCTCAGAGTGCGTGGCGGCCAATCGGGGAACTCCGTCCTCCATTCTTCAGAAAACCTTGCCTGGTAGAGCGCGAGAAGGTCACTATTCCCCTCGTCCGCACCGCAGCCATCCAGGCCCGCGATACCGTAGCCGGGTCCGAAGCCGCCGTTCGCTACCTCGACGTACAGCCGCTTCAGGAGCGGCGGAAGGGAAAAGCCGAGCGTGGCCTCCGCTGCGGCAATCTTCTCCGGCGTGGTGGGGGGATGAACCTCTTGCAGCCCGCCCATATCTGTGGCAGCTTCTGGGTCGTGGATCCGCTGCTTGATTTGGCGGAGGATCTCTTCCTGCGAGACTTGCATTCCGGGCCTCTTTCCGTCAGTGGCTGGAGGTGCTGGCGGCGGCGGCTTTAACCACGACCGGTGCGGGGGCGGGGTCCGAGAGCGAGACGACCAGGGAGGGAGCCGGGATGCTGTGATCCTCGCGGGTCGCCAGGATCGCCGTCCCCTGCGCGAAGTATTCGATGATGTGGCTATCGCCCTCGTGGGCATGCTCATCAATCTTGACCCCAACGATCCCTTCCGCACCCTCGCGCTGGGCTTCCGCCTGCATTCGGGCAACGGAAAGCTCACGGGCTTCGTACACGGCCTGGGTGAAGGTCGGCATCTCGATGTTCTGACCGATCTGCTTGAACCACGCTCCCATCCCCTGATAGCCGACATGATAGACACAGGTTCCGATCGCAAGCGCGACCGGACGGTAGCCTGCCCGTAGCAGGGTCCAGTAGTCCTGACCGGAAAGATTGCTGGTGAACGGGCGACCGGAAGGGGCGCGGTATTGTCCCGCCGCATCACGGGCACGGACTGCGGTCCCGATGGCCATGAACTCGATCAGCTTTTGGCCCCAGGTATTACGGGTCACTTCGAGCCGGACCCCGACGACACCGTCTGCACCGAGCGCGTCGGCTTCCTCTTCCATACGGGTGATAGCGAGTTCCCGTGCGTGGTACATCGCCTGGGTGACCGTTTCCAGCTCCATGCTCTGGTTCAGCGCCCACTTCTGCCACCCAACATGG
>JACMJB010000129.1 GCA_014380815.1 Armatimonadota bacterium | reverse complement strand
TAATTTATACGACGCTCACTGGGATAAGTTCCAATGCTAAGGAGTGGGATGCCGTCGCCAGTCGTTATCCAGGATCGAGCGCCAGGTCTGCTCCGGCTTACGCCACTTTGCATGACCATCAGAGTACGCGATGTTGCCACCGCCGCTGTGACGTGGCAGGAAGCGCGCCTGCTGCGCGGACTCCGGCTGCGCTTTGTCATCAAAGGCCCAGGGCTGCGGATACAGTCCGCCGCGCGACGGCGATCCGGCGGCGCGTCCAGCATCGCCCAGCAGAATAAAGTTCGCCGGGCGCTCAATGTCGGCAAGGGGGGTCGTCTCGTTGAAGCCGAAGTCCGGGTTGGCGATGTACCAGGCGCGCTGTGACGCATTCTCCAGGTTCGCCTCGTTATGGTTGTTGCCATAGTCCGTGGTAAACCAGGCTCCGACACCGGGGGTGGGCCAGTCCGGCGCGGAAGGGCATTTATGGACATCCTTGTTTTTGATATACGGTTCAAGCTTCGTTTTGTAGGTGAACGGGGCGCGGGACACCTCATCGGTGCCTGTTCCGGGAGGGGCGGTGCGCTCGGTGACATGAGGCGGGAAAAGCTCATCGTTGTCCTGCAGATACATCTGATACGCTTTAGAAAGCTGCTGGACATTCGACAGGCAGGCGGTCTGCCGCGCCTTCTCGCGTGCCTGGGCAAAGACAGGGAAAAGGATGGCAGCGAGAATAGCAATGATTGCGATGACGACGAGAAGCTCGATGAGTGTAAAGGCTCGATTTGTATGTGTTTTCTTCATAGAAGAGTTTCCTTGCTAATATCTATTGCTTTTATTTAACGGGTGCTAATTTCTGTTCAGCCAGAACGGAATTGAGTGGCGCCTCGTCGATCATGCGCTCAAGCGCGGACGCATCATCGCGCTGGTAGCCAAGCTGCCGGGACCAATCCGCGAAGGTCAGGACCGAACTTCGGAGCGGATCATACGTCATGTCGGTGCGCGCCAGGGCGCTCTTCAGGATGTCATCGGGAATCGCTTTTTTTGTTGCGTCCTTGATCTGCTCGCCGATGATCTTCTGTGCCTCGGCGGGATTTGCTTTCGCCCAGGTGACACTCTCCACATGCGCTGCCAGGAACTTCCTGACCAAGTCCGGGTGCTCATTCAGGAACTTGGTGGAGACAATCACGACAGCCGTCGCGAACTGCTTATTCGGCCAGCGATCCCGCTCATCGAAGAGCAGTGTCGCGGTCCCCTGCTTTTCCAGACGCGCGACCCAGGGTTCCGGCAGCCAGGCGGCATCAATTGCCTTCTGGTTAAACTGCGTCTCCGCCTCGGCGGGCGCGTACTGCACCACATCGACGGTTCCGTTTTTGTTCTTCGGAGCCAGACCCGCCTCCAGCAGAGCATGACGGAGCGAAATATCCTGTGTCCCACCGACCTGAGGAATCGCGACATGCTTGCCCGACAGCCCTTTGATGTCGGTGATGCCGCTGTCTTTGGCGACCACAAGTCCCGCGCCGCCGGACGCCGCCCCGGCGATAATCTTCAGCGCCGCCCCTTTGGACTTCAGGTAACCGTTGATCGCCGGGCCGGGACCGATATAACCGATGTCCACCGCGCCCGCGAACAGCGCCTCAATCTCCGCCGGACCCGCCGTAAAGACCTGCGTCTCCAGCTTCGTGTCCTGCCCGAACGCTTTCGCGAACGTTCCGCGCCCGACCCCGATCAATGCCACCCCGTGCGTTACGTTGGGGAAATACGCAAGGCGCACGGTCGCCGCCTGTCCCGCGCCTCCTGCCGAAGAAGCGCCTTGAGGCACTCCACCGGGAGCAGGCGTCGTGTCACAGCCTGTGCTCAGCAGAAAGCCTGCGACTATAGAGGCAGCGGCAACGCGCACAAAAAAGATTCGTAGAAAACCGGAAAAATTGAGCATAAAGTCCAAAGTCGACAAATTCAATCGAGTTAAAGCTCGACATGTTTTCGCATAATACAGTAAGCTGAGCGGTTTTGTCAATAATAAGACCAAAGAAAAAGGCCGTGCGGTCAGCGGCCCGGCTTTCAGCAGCCTCTTCCACTAAAAGCGATGCTGTCTTTTAAGCCCTGGGAGACGCCAGAAAAGTCGCAGGAGTGGCTGTCGGCAGGTGCAGCACAAGCGAGTGGCCGCTGTCCTTCTCCTTTTGCAGAAAGGCTTGTGCGATAGGTACCCCGTATACCGGGCGGGCCTGTCCCCCGTTGTAAAACTGCCCTTGATGAAATTCAACAGAAACAGTGCTGATGACCTCGTTCGCGTTGAGCCGCTGCAGACAGAAGGCAAAGGACGGCCACAAGTCGGCAAAGTCTCCGGAGGCACGCGACAGCCGTGAGTGGAGATTCCCGCAGATGCCGACGACTTTCCTGCCGGGGCAAAGACGGTCGCGCTGCCCGGTGAAGTTGCGCGCCATGTTTGCGTCGCGTTGAGACCAGCGCCGGGATGGCTGCCCTGGTTCCACGTCAAAGCAGAGTATCTCCCAGCCTCTGCGAACCGCGTCCTGAACGCATTCCAGGACCTGCCTGTTTCCACGACCATCCGGGGACGGCTGCGTGAAGAAGGGTGGTGGGTTTGGTTCCTTCCCCTTGGCCCAATTTACCAGCCCGGAGCGCTGGTCAGATGGAATCTCCAGCGCCAGTCCCCAATACCCCAGCCGTTTCAGTTCTTTCATCAGCCCGGTGACCAACTGAGGGACTTCCTGCGTGCCATGTACCTCGCCGAAAATCAGCACATCGCTTCGAGACGCAAGATCGGTAAGGGGCTGCAAAGCATCGGCTGGGTCCTGGCGCGGTTGAAAAGTCATAACATCCTCTAATCGCACAGTTTGTCTCATCAAACCAGCTCAACCTCATCCAGTGTAAGCAAGGGCAAACTGCCTAACCCATAACGCGGGTCATAAAGGATCGTGATTGGAGAGCCTTCCGGACATCCCTCGTAAACCCGTTTTGAAACTATGACTGTTTGTTCACGCGTTTTGTTTTCGCGGCTCCAAAAAAGGTAACGGATTTGATGCGATACATGGTTCTTGTATTGGATAGCTTCTCGGCTTACAACGACCCCTACGGCAGCCTCTCCTTTTGAAAGAAGGTAAAAGCGATAGCGAAGAAAGCCTTCGACGTAAAGGAGCAATGCAGCAGCGATAAACGAGAACAGCGTAACGTTTTCGCGGTTCGCTGGTTCAACAAACCAGTAGCCCAAGATCATTCCGACAACCCAGACGTTCAGCAGGAGGAAGCGGGTGATTCTGACCCAGCGCACATACTGAACCGGACGCGGCGCGGGAGCGCGCAGCGCCTCAATGAGCAGTTCCTGGTCCGGCTGTGCTGGGTACGCCTTTAGCACGGTTGGCTAATCGTAGAGCAGGAAAGCCGCACGGGACTGGCTGAAATCGCGCAGGTCGGCGGTCCAGCGTTTGGCAAGCTTTGCATACTCTTCTCCCGCCAGCAGGCCGTCCATCGCGCTTCGGTTTGCGAGCAGAACCATGTAGCGCGATGCCTCCCACTGCTCCAGATACAGCGTCCGAAGGGCGAGGGCGATCTCCAGACCGGTTTTTACCGGAATGAACTTGTTGCGGTCCGTGATCAGAATCTGAACCCCGCCGCAGACTTCGCCCGCGAATTTGGAGGCGTTCGGCGTAAAGCGGATGGGGATGAAGCGGATACCGGGCAGGTTTTTGGCGTTCAGGACATAGGCGAAGGCGAACGGATCGACATACGGCGCGCCCATGATCTCAAACGGCGTGTCCGTACCGCGACCAACGGAAAAGTTTGTGAACTCCAAAAGCGCGACGCCTGGGTAGGTCAGGGCGGCGGTCAGGGAGCGGAGGTTTGGGGACGGGTTTGTCCAGAGCAGGCCGGTGGCATCAAACCAGTCCGAGCGTTTCCAGCCCTCGCACTTGACCACGATCAGATCGAGCTTTAGCTCCCGCTCCGCGACAAG
>JACMJB010000128.1 GCA_014380815.1 Armatimonadota bacterium | reverse complement strand
TCCAGCGCTTCTACCTGAGGGCGCAGGTGCTCAACGTTTGACGTTTTCAAAACGGCATAGGCGCGCTGCTGCCAGTCTCTCGCCTCCAGAAGCTGACCAAGACGCCCGTATATTTCGGCCCGCGCGATTGCCTCTTCCAGAAAGACGCTGCCGTCTTCGAGCGTCATGCCGGGCAGGTTGTCGAGGGCTTCGTCAAACCGTCCCGCTTTCATCAGGGAGCGGCTATAATCGATCTGACGCAGCACGCCATCCGTGGAGGCACCCACCGATTCCATAATATCCAGCGCTCCACGGACAATCTCCACACCCCGCTCTGCCTGCCCGGCAAGCATCGTGTGTTTCCCGAGAAGGGATAATATCCAGGCCGAATAGACCGGGTTCGTGGAGCGCGGCAGCCATTTCTGAAGCTCATAGATCCCGCGATCGGGTGTCACCTGATGCCCCCCGTAGACCGATGCCTCTGCATGCATCAGGGCCGCCCGCAGCATAAAATCGGGTTCGTGTTCCTGACGCGGGATCAGGGCCAGAGCGCGAGAAGCCACGGCTCCCGCCTCCGACCAGCGCCGATGATTGCCAAGCTCCGTGGCGTAGCACGCCAGGGTCTCCGCCAGCACGGGTTTTGCCGCTTCGTGTTCGGTCGCCAGGACCCAGGCCTTGTGCTGCTGTGTCAGGTAAAACAGGTCCCCCGGCAGGGGGAGCCGATCACTGCTGAACTGCGCCTGCCGATCCCGAAGCGTGGCGGCCTGTTCGTCCCAGGGTAGCGCGGCACGGGAGTCCGGTGGGGAAAATGAACCGGTGGTGAGAAAGATGAGTTCCTCCTCGCGTGCCTCCAGAGCGTAGCAAAGGGTCTGTATCTCCTCGCTTCGGGGAAGCCGCTCTCCGTTCTCCCAGCGCACGACCGCAGTACGACCGACACCGATCCGGTCCGCCACCTCCTCCTGTGTCCAGCCGCCGCGAAGACGCATCGCTTTGAGCAGATCGCCCAGTACGGGCGGGGCGCCCAGTGCGCTGTTGCCGGGAGAGGCGCGCAGATGACGAACGCCGCGCGAGGCATTGATGCGGGCAAAGGCGAGCGCCCGCTGGGCTGCGGGGACGTCCAGGGCATCCAGCACCGCCTCAAGCTCCGGAATACGTGGCTGACGGTCCCCGGATTCCCAGCGCGAGATCGCGGCTTTGCTGACACCGGACCGCCGGGCAAGCTGCCCCATCGTCCACCCCGCCGACGTCCGCAAAGTCCACAGGAGCGTACCAAGCTGCTCCATTCCATTAGTCAAAAGTCTTACGCCTCATGGAAGCCCGCCCCTGCGGTCTGAATTTCACTGCTTCCCCTCTGACCTGTATCGTTCCTTTGCAATCGCTTGAAATCCTTCCGAAACGTTACCAAAAACGGCACATCGTTACCGAAACTCGCACACTGTTGTCGTTTTCGGCACCGGATGGATTCCGAAACCGGGGCTGTGTACAGTGAAGCGTCACTTTATGAACAATTGATTTTCAGACGGCGCTTTCCCCGGCAAGAACCTCTTTTTTTCGGAGGGCGTCTCTGCGGCAGCGAGGGGTGACGCTTACCACGAATCAGAAACCGTGAAGATTAACTCTCTTAACTTTGTCGACCGTTTTGACTTTCTCGAATTTCCTGCCAGGCCCATTACCTCCAGCGAGGAAGCATACCCTGACGGCGTAGGGATTTGAACGGATTTTGTCGGATATAGCTGCAAGCGCAACTCTAAATCACCTTGCCCCCCGCACGTTCGCGGGACAAAACAACAACGAGGAACCCCATGAAACAACTTCGACTCTCCCGAGCGCTGACGCTGACCGCTCTCACCTTGGCATCTGCTGTCACCTGCGCCCTGCTTCCTGCGAGCGCCGCCTTCGCGCAGTTTGACTTTACGGTCGTCATGAGCGGACTCAACAACCCGCGCGGCCTCGCCTTCGGACCGGGCGGCGCCCTGTTTGTCACCGAGGCGGGAGTCGGCGGCAGCGGTACGACGGTCACCACCGGCGACGGGTCGGCCCAGTCCCTCGGTTTCACCAGCTCCGTCAGCCGCCTGCTCGGCGGCGTCCAGTCCCGCGTCTTTTCCGGGGCACCCTCGCTTGCCGTCACCGCAGGCGGAGCGCCCGGCAACGGCGCGACCGGCCTGCAGGACATCACGTTCGTGAACGGGCAGGCATACGGGCTGATCGGTCTTGGCGGCGACCCCGCGATTCGTAACAGCTTCACCGCCGGGGAGAACGCAAACGGCGCGCAGCTTCTGGGAAACATTGTCACGCTCGCCCTCGACGGCTCGAATACGATCACCAGTGTCGCCGATGTCTCCGCCCATGAGGCCGCCAACAATCCCGGCGGGGGCAATCCGGGCGACGATGTCAACAGCAACCCTTATGGGTTCATCGCGCTTCCCGGCGGCGGCTTCGCGGTCACGGATGCGGGCGGTAATACCCTGCTTGGCGTCAGCGCTGGGGGAACCGTTTCGACGCTTTCGGTGCTCGCTCCGCGCCCCAACCCGCTGCCGTTTGGCCCGCCGGTCTATCAGTCAGTCCCGACCGGCATCGCGCTTGCCCCGGACGGCTCCTCCTACTTCACCGAGCTGACGGGCGTTCCGTTTCCTGCCGGAGCCGCCAATATTTACCGATTTGACCCACTGACTAATGTGACGTCGGTCGCGTACACCGGCTTCACCAACCTGCTCGACCTCGCCTTTGCGCCCGACGGCAGCCTATACGCCCTGCAGCTGACAACTAACGGCTTGGCAAGCCAGACCGGACCGGGTCCTGGTGTCCTGACCAAGATCGGGACGGACGGGTCGCGCACCAACATCAGCGGCCCGACCGAAAACCTGTTCTTTCCCACGGCGATAGCGGTTGGCTCGGACGGGGCGATCTATGTCTCCAACCAGGGGAACTTCGCGGGGGCCGGTCAGGTCGTGCGGATCACCGCCACCGCGCCCGAGCCGGGATCACTGCCACTCCTGGCGGGCGGGTTGATGTCCCTTGCCGGATTGGGGCTGGTACGACGGCGGCGCGGCGCGAAGTAAGCGACCCCGTGTGAAGGTGATTCGGCAGCGCAGGAAGTAACCAACTCTGCCCCAGGAACTGCAAAGCCCCCGAGTCAGCACTGACTTCGGGGGCTTTCTCTTGCTGCCGAAAAATCTCGTTACCGGCATCGCTCAAAGTCGAAGTAGTCGAGAGCTACCTGACCCACCTGGCGAGCGACGTAGAAGCGGTCAAGCGACTCGCGGCTTGGGAGTGGATTCGACAGAGCATCAGCAACCTCAAAAGAGGTGAGGCTTAGAAAAGATGTAAAAAGCAAGAATTCCATTTCGTGCCATGTATATCCCCTACGCCCTGCACGGATTCGACTTCAACATCAACGGCTGGGGGTCGCAGATCGAGCAACCCTTCCTGCTGGCGTTCCTGCAAAAACACCTTGCTCCCCGACTGACCCCTCAGCCGCGCGGGGAATAGGACCGCTCGGGAGCCTAGAATTGCCGCGCGAGTTCCTCGGCTTTGGGCTGCAGCTCCGCCAGATTGTGTTCGGCAACTGCGGTTTGTGCCTGCAGAAGAAGGTCGTGGGCCTCCGATTGAACATTGAGCGTCAGCAGCAGCTGCGCCCGCATCAGAAGGAGATTGGCGCGGAAGATGGGACGGTCGCCGGGGTCCGGGGTCAGGAGATCAACGGCTTCCGCAGGTCGGCCCGCGTTCCGAAGCAGAGTCGCCTGATCCATCCGCCGCCACTGAATGTCCCAGCCTCGGTCCGTGCGCCGAACGACTTCGCAGGCAGCTTCCGCCTGGGCCAGACCCGCGTCCGTTTGACCGTCCAGACACAGGTACTCCGCTAAGCGCGAGCAGATCCAGGCTTGATGCTGCGGCAATGGCAGATGGGACGAAATACCCTGGAGTCTCCGGATGCCACGACGGGGCGTTCGGCGCTGTCCGGAGTCGGCATACACGGCTCCGTGGGCGGAGGCCATCAGCGCATAGGCCCAGAAGGGCTGACGCGGACATTCGCCGCTCGGCAGCAGCGACAGAGCGCGATCTGCATAAAAGCGCATCGCTTTCCAGCGTCGTTCATACGACAGCGTGTCCGCGTGGATGGCGAAGATCTCTGCCAGCATCAGCTGCCCCTTTACGCTTCGGGCGGCCAGCGGCCAGGCGTCCGCCGCCAGTATCCGACATCGCAGGTCAAGGCGGGACGGAATGTGTTCGTCGCTCAGCGCATCGATCTTTTCGCGAAGCCGCTCCAGCGACATGCTTTCGGCGTCTGTTCGTGGGGCGGCGAAGGCGACATCTGCCAGTATGGCTCGCTCTCCGGGAGTCACCCGCAGCAGAGCCAGAAGCGCCTCTCGCTGCTCCCACGGCGGCGTGACCTGCCCGCATTCCCATCGGCTCAGTGTCGCGGGCGAGATTCGGAGAGCATGGGCGACCGAATGCAGGGGCAGACCGCGCTGATGCCGCAGGGCGCGCAGCAGGTCGCCGCCGGGTATCGGTTCGGGAACATCTTCCAGGTACGCTAGCCTCGGCTGTTCGCGCCGAAGCTGGCGCACC
>JACMJB010000127.1 GCA_014380815.1 Armatimonadota bacterium | reverse complement strand
TCGTTCCGTCACCGGCGATATCGTTCGTCTTGGAAGCGACCTCGCGGACCAGCTGCGCGCCCATGTTCTCGAACTTGTCTTCCAGCTCGATCTCTTTGGCGACCGTGACGCCGTCTTTGGTGATGGTGGGCGAACCCCACTTCTTGTCAATCACCACGTTGCGTCCCCGGGGGCCAAGGGTCACCTTGACGGCGTTGGCGACGGCGTTCGCGCCGCGCTCGAGCGCCCGGCGGGCGTTCTCATCAAACAGGATTTCTTTAGCTGCCATTTTTATTCGTTTCTCCGGTAAATTGCGGGCTACGCTTTGATAGCGTAGATCTGGTCCTCATCAAGAATGACGACGGTGTCGCCTTCGAGCTTGAATTCTGTGCCGCCGTACTTGCTGTACACGACGGTGTCACCGACGGTCACGGAAAGCGGGCGGCGCTCGCCGGTTTCGAGCATGCGTCCGTTGCCAACGGCAACGACCGTGCCCTCCTGGGGCTTCTGTTTCGCGGCATCGGGAAGGATGATGCCGCCCGCCGACTTGTCCTCGGCCTCCGACGGCTTCACAACGACCTTGTCTCCAAGCGGACGAATCGCCATAAGATAGAACCTCCTGAGTTGGGATGAAAATTGGTTTTTCAGCTGGTGGTTTTAGCAGTCCGATACAGGGACTGCCAACGCTGAGTATACGCCGGGTCCCGATCAACTGTCAAGACGGCAACACAGGAAAGTTGCGAAAATCTCGCAGGTTTCGCGGATTGGGGAAGGATACTAGCGGGCCGGATCAGCCGGGCACGATGTCGAACCAGTCCACGCCCTGAAGCAGTGGGCGAGGCAGGCCAAGCTGCCCCGTGGATGGCACGAAGTCGGCGGCGTACAGGTCAAAGCTGGGTTTTCCGCCGGGCGCGGCGGGACGCGCTTCCAGAAAGTAGAGGCTCGTCGCCTCGGCGGCCCAGCGAGGGCGTGTCACGTTGCGCTCCAGCAGCGGGCGATACTGCTGCGTCGTCCGGTCAAAGATCCACAGCCCCTTGTTCACCGACGAGAAGGCGACATAGCGGTTGTCCTTACCGGAAAGCGCCGGGGTCCGCGTGAAGGCATAGTCCGGCAGCGGAGTTTCCGCTACGGCTGCGTACAGCGGGGCACGGGTTCCGAGCGCGAGGTTCGTCAGAGTCAGCGGCGCGTAGCGGACCCCTTGAGTGTCCGTGCCGACCGGTGGGCGCAGCGCGGCTCCCGCCCCGACAATCACCGCGCCGCGTGCATCCACGTCTGTCATCGGGGCGACCACCTTCCAGCGCCCCTCGGCATCCACCAGGGCCGCCCCAGTCGCGGCGTCCACCGCGAACGTGGCCTTCAGGGCGGTATCGGGTCCCAGATAGCTGCAAGAGAGATAGAGTGTCCGGCTGTCCGCGCTCCAGGCCAATGAGACCGGTTCCCAGAGGGCGAACTTCCGAAGATCCGGGTTGTCCCCGGCTTCAGCGGGCGAACGGACCCCGAGGGAGGTAATTTTTTTGCCCTGCCGGTCCCTTAAAGTATCGGTCGCGAACAGCGGTTTCTGATGGCGACCGGTCTGATCGGAAAGAAGCGCCGTTGCGGGCTGATCCCGCAGGTTTGGCGCGGAAGGCGGCCCGCCTTCGACAGGTTCCCGTCGGCGCAGCCACGCCACGCGGCGACCATCGGGGGAGGCAGCCCAGGGCAAAAGCAATCCCGGTCCCAGATCGAAGAGGGGGCGGGTCCCGGTTCCATCCCGCTCCGCGGTGTAGAGCGTTCCGCCGCGCTGGAACAGAAGCTGCTCCGCCCGGGCGGATAAGGCGTTCCCTGCGGACAGTTCCAGGAGGACCATCAGCTGGATCACAAAAGCAGATCGTCGAATTTGCATGCGGATAGCATTGTACGCCACAACCGTCGTCTGCGCGGTGGAGGGGCGAGGAGCAGCGGCGCTCAGGTCGGGCTGCTCTCCGCCTTCTGCGATAGATCGGACAATCCCATTCGGCGCAGCTTTTTCAGGGCACGCAGTTCGATCTGCCGCACCCGTTCGCGAGTCACCTGAAAGAACTGTCCGACCTCTTCCAGGGTCCGTGGCGCACCGTCATCGAGGCCATAGCGCATTCGCACCACCTCGCGCTCCCGATCTGTCAGCCTCGCCAGGACTGTATCCAGCTGTTCGCGGCGGATCAGGTTCAGCGCCACATCGGCAGGGGTCATTCCGCTCTGGGCCTGGATAAAATCCGCGAGTTGCGCCGAATCTTTATCGCCGACCGGCGTTTCGAGGGAAAGCGGTTCCATCGAGATCCGCAGGATCTCATTCACCCGGTCCGGGGTGACCTCCATCGCACGGGACACCTCATCGGTGCTGGGTTCGCGGCCCAGTTCCTGACGCAACATGCCGCTTGTCTTAACGACTTTATGGATCATCTCCGCCACATACACCGGGATGCGGATCGTGCGCCCCTGATTGATGACCGCGCGGGCGATTGCCCGGCGGATCCACCAGGTAGCGTAGGTGGAGAAGCGGAAACCGCGGGAGGGGTCAAATTTCTCCACCGCGCGAATCAGCCCGATATTCCCCTCCTGAATCAGATCCGCGAGTGGGATACCCGGCACGGAATAGCGTCGGGCGATGGAGACGACCAGGCGCAGATTCGCCTCGGTGAGGATGTCCTTGGCATGCTGATCCCCGCCCGCGACCCGGTAGGCAAGCCGGATCTCATCCTCAGCGGAAAGCAGGCGAGTGGCCTTGGTACGGCGCATCCACATCTGCACCGTTTCGGCCTCGCTTCTTCCCACCCCGTCCGCACCGGCGAGCGGGCTGTCGAAGTCGCTCGGCTCGCCGCCCTCTCCCTTGGAAGCGTCCTCGAACCCGCCCCCGCCCAGCTCCGCTGAATCTTCGTCCTCCAGAAGCAGCGAGACCGGCCCGGAGTCGGCATCTTCGGGGTCCATAAGCGCATCCAACGCGGCATCACCGGGGTTTTGGCTGATGGCGCCCTGACGAGAAGGGTCCCCCTCGCTCGGTCCCATACTTGCGACCCGACGCCGCGCGCCGGGGGCAGGGGGGGAGGAAAAAGATTCGGAGCGGGCGCGGTCCAGGTCTGTGCGCTCCGCGAGGCTGCCCGATACGCTGATTGCTGCCATGCGTGCTTCCATTACTCCAGGAAATTCCGTAGCGGCGGGGGCTTCGGCGGAAGGTGTCGTGGGGGTCTCCGAAAGCTCTTTCGGCGCGCTGTTTCGACGCGTCGTGGGGGGAAATACGGAGCATGCTCCCGCAGCAGCGGCCCTGATTCGGCGGTCTTCCTCGATCATCTCGTGTTCCGTATCTTACCCTCAGTCCGCCGCTCATGCAGAGAAGACCGGTCGGAAAAGTCATGCATAAAGAGCGGGCTACACCGAATACGGCGGGCGATCAAACCGCACCAGGCATGGCGCGACGGGAAAGTACCGACCCTGTAAAACCCAATACCCTAATTGGACAAAAGGTTCCTGGTTTTCCTCCTTCAGCAGGCGGAGCCAGGAACCTTTTGGGGGTTATTTTCGCACGGATTTGGTGCGAAAGCACTAGGCGGGAAGCGGTGCAGCGCCTCGAAATCCGCCGTGGGATTTCTCATCGCGGACGATGCCAGGGGCATCGCCGGAGGGGCGCCAGGCGAACACCGCGCGGCGCACTCGCTCGCGGCCCCGGCTAAGACGGGAACGGACCGTACCCACCGGGATTCGCAGATGCTCCGCGATCTCCTGGTAAGGCAGTCCCTGGATATCGGCCAGCGCGACTACCTGTCGGTACTCATCGGGGAGATGCTTGACGGCATCCAGTACCGCCGCCCCCTCCATCTGCGACAAAACGATCCGCTCCGGCGATGAGAACGACGGCTGCTGCGCGGCGGGCGAATCCAGACCCGCGATCACTGCACCACCCGCGGAGCCAGCCCCCGCAGGGTCGAACTGATCCAGGGATACCTGCTTTGGTTCACGCGATTTCTTGCGATAGGCGTTGAAGAACAGGTTGCGCATGATGGTGTGGAGCCAGGCGCGCGGCGATCCGTCCGACCGGAACGTATCGAAGCGATCGAAGGCACGAAGCAGCGTATCCTGCACCAGATCCTCGGCATCCGAAGAGCTTCGGGTCAGCGCCATCGCCGGGCCGAACAACGACGCCTCGTGTGGCAGAATCATCTCCTTGAACTGACGCTCCTGCTCTCGCGTCAGGGGGCGGGAAACATGGGTCGTGACTCGTCCCGCTGTCGGCGATGACTCGGCGATGCCGCCGCGGCCAGTGTCGGGGAAGGTGTTTTCATTCGTTCGTCTGGTTAATGTCGCCTGCATGGTTCTGCTCTTTCCGGCTCGTTTTAAGATCGCTTTTATGCGATTTATCCAGTTTCTGAAGCTGCTTGCGAAGGTACTCCCGGTGCGCGGGGGTAATCGTCAGCATCAGCGTTGCTTTATCTCTAGAATCTTCAAGGTCCTCAGGGTCGGACAGCTCGGGGTCTCGGTCCCGCACCAGTTCGAAGGGAACCGGGATCAGCCCCACCGGCAGCTTCTTTCCGTTGTCGTCTGCCACCGCGCCTTCCACGCAGTCGAAACAGACATCGTGGTGAGGACAGCGGATGTAGCCCTTTTTCGTCAGGGTCGCCTTGGGGCCAAGCGGAATCTCCTTGTGTGAACAGTAGTCTAAAAAAGCCTGTCTTGCCTCGCGGGTCGCTGCATCCCGCACGACTAGGCACCAGATTCCCGGCTCCGCCTGTATCCGATCCAGCACGACATCTCCCGGCGGGGACTTTGTCTTGCTGCCCTTCCTGCTCATACGTCCAGTGTCTCCATCGTGTATCGTGTGTCTCCGCCCTGCCCGGTGATCGTTATTCAAATGACCAAACCCGTAAATCAGTCAGCGCGTTCCAAAAAAATTACCCGCCAGCGGCGCGGTGGCGCAGGCCATGCATCACGAACTCCAGCATGGACTTGACGCGGATCTCGATGCTGACACGGCAGCGGCTGTCCGTAGGGTGGCAGGCGTT
>JACMJB010000020.1 GCA_014380815.1 Armatimonadota bacterium | reverse complement strand
TCCGCCTCCTCTTCAGACCGAAATAATCGATGCGCACCCGTGGCCCGCAGGCATTGCCTGGGGGCCTCGTGTGCGCTTCGCGGTTCGAACGTCCGGAATTTACCTTTTCGCGCTCTGTTGCGCGGGTATCCCCTGAAGCATCAGCTCCCGTGCCCTTTTAAGCTGCGGGTCAAGCCGCCTCACCACGCTCTCCCGGTTCTGTGGATCCTTGCGGAGCGCCTCATTGACGGCGTCATAATCCTTTTCGGTGAATTCCACCACATAATCCGGCTTGATCCCACCGCTGATCTGCTTACCGTTCGCATCCAGCTTTTTGTTGATGTCGTGCTGGTCGCGGGTGTAGTAGTGCTGTGTGGTGATCTTCACCGCGGAGTCGTTGGCGTCCACGGGAGAGTCCAGTGGGAAGATCGTCTGTACCAGGCCCTTACCGTAGGTCGTGGTTCCCAGCAGCTTGCCGACTTTCGAGTCCTGAATGGCCCCGGAGACGATCTCGGAGGCGGAGGCGGAGCCGCCGTTGACGAGGACAATCACCGGGTAAGCGCCCTTGTACAGCGGACTGCGATGCCGCTCCGCGCGGACATTGAGCGAATCCATCTGTCCGCTCTTCTGCTTCACCCAGACAATGGGACCCTCAGCAACGAACCGGGAAGCCAGATCCTGCGCCACATTCAGCAGGCCGCCGGGGTTGTCCCGAAGATCGAAGATCAGGGATTTCATACCCTGCTTCTCCAGCTGCGCGAGAGCGGCGTCAAAGTCCTGGTCTGCCTGCTCGGTAAACATCAACAGCTTGATGTAGCCGATCTTGTTCTGCTCGTCCTCCATCCGGAAATCCACAACGGGTGAATGGATGATCGCGCGGTTCAGAGTCAGATCGAATGGTTTGGGCTTGTCTTTGCGGACAATCGTCAGCCGGACGCTGGTGCCGGGCTTTCCCCGGATCTGGTCAATCACCTTGCTCAAATCCTGACCGACCACCGACTTGCCATTTACCGCCGAGATGATGTCGCCGGGAAGCATTCCCGCACGCAAAGCAGGGGTGTCCTCGATCACCTTGACAATCAGCACTCGCTTATCTTTGGTCAGATCGAGCGATGCCCCGATCCCCCCGAAGTTTCCACTGGTGTCTTCCATCTGCTTCTGGTAGATCTTGGGAGTCCAGTAGACGGTAAACGGATCGTTCAGCGTTGCGAGCATTCCGTCAATCGCGGCGTAGGTCAGCTTGGTGGTACTGGGCCGGGGGGCTTTAGCACCACTGCTGTAGTAGTTGCTCTGGATGATCTCCAGCACGCTGGAATAGGTCTCACTCGGCGGAAGATTGACCGGAGCGCCGTCCGCGGCACGCGCCGAAGCAGGCTGCAGCAACCGCGCGACCCGCGCCGCCGGGATGCTGGGAATCACTGCGCCGGAGCGCGGGTTTGAAATCGCCGATTTCAAAACGTCGCCCGTCAGGCCGCAAAGGAAGCCCGCCGAGATGATAGAGGTAGCAACGAAGCCTTTGATGAGCGTTCTCATGTGCACGCGAAATCCCTTCTCTGAAACCGCAACGGCGGCTATGGCTGTGCTTTCTTGACGGGGGCGGCTGCGATGGTGCGGGGCAGATTTCGCAGAACCGCGACTGCCTTGGCAACCACCTGATCTTCCGTCAGCCCCGGTGTCAGTGGGACCTTGGGAGCCAGACCGTTCGCAAGCTGCCAGTCGTATCCTTTGGGGCTGATCAGCTTTCCCGTGGTCAGCACGAAGCCGGAGCCATCTCTCAAGTTATAGAGCATTCGCGACATGCCGTCGCCAAAGGTCCTTCCGCCGATGAGGGTCGCCGAAGATGCATCCTGGAGGGACGCCGCCAGCGCTTCAGCGGTCCGGGCAGTGCCCTTGTCCACCAGCACGACCAGAGGATGACCGGTGCCCGCCGCCCCGCTGGAAGTGAGGCGAGTTCTCTTCCCCGCCTGACCGATCTCCACCGCGAAGGGTTTGCCGGGTGCGAAAAGCGCCCCGACCTTCTGCGCCTCGGCAAGGCTGCCGCCGGGATTTCCTCGAAGGTCCAAAACGATCCCCTGTCCCTTGGGCAGGCCTGCCAAGGCTTCCTTTACCTCGGGGGCTGTTTTGTCGGTGAAGAGGCTGATCCGGACCAGATTGGCCTTGCCGCCATTTACCGGCTTCGTCGTTACCGGGTCCACATCTGTGAGGGCGGTGACAAGGTCCGCTTTGATCGGCGCAGCACTACCAGCGCGCTCCACCGTGAGGGTCCGCTTCTCTCCGCTGCCCTTGCGAAGCTGCATCTGCGCCAGCATGAAGCGGACGCCGCCCAGGGTCCGCTTTCGGGCCGCCTCCAGCTCTTTGATCAGCGCGCTCCGGTCATCCGGGTCGCGGCTCTCGTACTTCTCGTTCAGTCGGCTGATCTGAAGGATCGGGTCAGATCCCAGCACCCATTTGCCGTCCACGTGGGTAATGATGTCGCCGGACTTCAGTCCGGCCTTCGCGGCGGGCGAGCCGGGCAGAGGGTCCACGACAACGATCTTATAATCGGTGTAGCCTTCTTTCTTCTGGCCCTTGATCCCGATCACCGCGCCGATCCCGGCAAATCTGCCTTTGGCTTCTGAGTCGAGAAGTGCCCGCTGCTCCGGCTCCACGAAGAAAGAATTTGGATCTCCGAGCGAAGAGACCATGGCACGGACCGCGCCGCGCGACATCTTCGTGGCATCGGGCAGCGTATCCACATAGTGGTCATCTACCAGGCCGTAAACGCTCTCGAAGGTGCGCAGATCCGCGGTTCCGTTCTCTCGCGCCGGCGTCTCCTGCGCTGAGTAGCGCGCGAAGGCATCCACCGATCGGTCCGCCTTGCCATCTCCTGGTGCCTGAGCGACCTGTGAGGGCTTGCCGCCCCCGGCGACAGTCAAACCGCCGCCGGTGCCCGAACGACCGGAGGTGACAAGAGGAAAGTCTGTCGCGGTCGTGCCGCGGTGTGAAACACTGACCCCAAACGCCATCGCGGCCCCGGTTGCCATAACGACACCGGAGATGTAGCCAAGCTTAAGCCGGTTCTTTCCTTTCCTGCCCTGAACCTCGCTATCCGGTCGTGCGTACTGCGTCTGCTGCTCGTTAGAAGTCAACCTGCGACCCTCCCTGCTTTTTCAGGATACCCCTCGGAACTGGGCGAGCGACGCTCGCCCAAAGATTCGTTCCCCTGTGTCCGTTGCGAAGTGGGGAGGGGACAGACGAAAGAGGCGGCGCGCACCTCTCGAAATAAGTGATTCATTATACCATTTAGGGACGAAACTTTAACCGCATCCGTGACCGCACCTCGGAGTCCGGTGCTGGTTTGCTACCACTGCTATTTCTTGACAACCCTTGAGCGTAACCGTATAATATGGCGCCTGTCCGGGTCGGATTTCAAGCGTTTTGCAGCAAGAGGCCCACTGGTGATACGCTAAATGCGTCCCACTTTCTCCCGAATCTTAATCGCGTTTTTCGCACTCCACGTTTTTTCTGAGGATCTGTCTTGAAGCCCCAATCACTCGCTGCCATCATTGCCGCGCTCACGCTGCTGGCGCTCGCCTTCGCCGTCGGTCCGTTTGCGGCGCCAAACGTCGCCCTGTTCCAGCAGTTCCGGCCAAAGCTCGGCCTGGATATTCAAGGCGGGGCGCGCGTCGTTCTGGAAGCGGATACCGCCAAACTGCCCAAAGGTCAGGCCTGGGACGATAACACCAAGCGGGCGGTCAAGAATATTCTGGAACAGCGCGTCAACGCAAACGGGGTTGCCGAGGCAACGATTACCCCGAAGGGCGTCAATCAGTTCGTCGTCGAGCTTCCCGCTGTCCGCAACGAACAGCAGATCCTGGACCAGCTCAAAAATACCGCCCAGCTCCAGTTCTATTACAGCCCCGACTGGAAGACCCAGCGCAATCCGCTGGGCCGCTACGATTTCACCTCCGAACTAGACGCCGATGGCAAGCGGGAGGCGATCAGTATTCGCGACACCACCGCGAACAAAACCATCCGCGACCAGTTCCACATCGAAGCCACGCTGCGCGATCTGCTGGACAAGGCCGCCACCAAGCCTGCTGAAAAGGCCGTGGAGGTTCCGCTGCCGGAAAATCTCTCGAAATTGAGCGCGGCGGAGGGCGTCAGTCAAGCGAAGCTCGGCCCTGAAGACGCCAAAAAGCTGACCGACCTTTCCGAAGAGCTGACCGCCTTCGAGGCCTTTCTCGCGCCGCCTACGACGCAATTGATCATGGATGGCTCCGATCTTTCCCCGAGTTCGCGAGGCGGCTTTGACCCCTCCGGCACATCCAAGGCGATTGTCGAACTGGAGTTCAACGCGGCGGGCCGCGACAAGTTCGCCAACTTCACCCGTGACCATTCCCAGGAGATCCTGATGATCTACCTGGATGGCCGCATTCTGATGGCTCCGAACATCGAAGGACCGATCCTGAACGGGCGGGCACAGATCTCCCCCTTCGCAACCGTGAAGGACGCCAAACAGCTTGCCGATTACCTGAACGGTGGTGCGCTTCCCGTGCCGCTGACGATTGTTCAGCAGCAGAGCGTCGAGGCAACGCTCGGAACGGAAGCGGTCCGGCAGGGCTTCACGGCGGGCATTCTCGGACTGGCCGCCGTCATCCTGTTTATGGTCTCGTACTACCTGCTGCCGGGTGCGGTCGCCTGTCTGGCTCTGATCCTCTATACCCTGTTCACCTACGCGATCTTTGTGCTGATCCCGGTGACGTTCACCCTTCCCGGCATCGCGGGCTTCATCCTCTCGGTCGGAATGGCAGTAGATGCCAATATTCTGATCTTCGAGCGCACCAAGGAAGAGCTTCGCGACGGTCGCCCGCTCCGCCTGGCGATCGAGTCCGGCTTCAAGCGCGCCTTTTCCGCGATCTTCGACTCCAACGTCTGTACCGCCGCAACCTCGCTGCTCCTGTACAGCTTCGGGACCGGCCCGGTGCGCGGGTTCGCACTGACCCTCCTCATCGGCGTTGCGCTTTCGATGTTCACTGCGATCACCGTCACGCGCACCCTGCTTCTGCTGCTGGTGAACAGTGGCGCGGGACGAAATCTGGGGGCCTGGGGCGTCAATCGCACCTGGCAGCCCCGCTTCAACGTCGTCAAGAGCCGCGGCAAGTTCTACCTGATCTCCCTGCTGATTATTATCCCCGGTCTGGTTTTCGCGATAATGGGCGGTTTCAAGCCCGGCATTGATTTTACCGGCGGCACCGAGGTTCGTCTGCAGTTCCCGGCAAGCGCCTCTGTCACCCGAACCGCGATCGAGGACGCCATTCGGAAGCAGGGTTACGAAGATCCTGCCGCGCAGATCGCGGGAAATGGCGCGGTCTTTGTTCGGATGCCGCGCCAGAAAGAGGGCGAAGTGAGCCAGGCGCAGACCGACCGTCTGGTGCGGCAGCTTCAGGGGCAGTTCCCCGGTGTGACTAGAGCGGAGTATTCCCTGATCGGCTCCTCGATCTCCACCGAGCTGACCCGAAATGCGCTGACCTCGGTTCTCTTCTCGTCGCTGTTCATCGTGTTTTACCTCGCATTCCGGTTCGCGATCGGCGGGTTTGTTAACGGGATCAAGTTCGGCGTCGCGGCGATCATCGCGATGCTCCACGACGTGCTGGTGCTTGTCGGGGTGTTCGCGATCCTGGGCTATTTCCTGAACTGGAAAGTGGACTCGCTGTTCGTGACCGCCGCGCTTACCGTGATCGGCTTCTCAGTCCACGACACCATCGTCATCTTCGACCGAATCCGCGAAAACCTCAGGGACAGCCATGGGCGTGAAGACTTCGGCGAACTGGTCAGCAAAAGTATCAACGAAACGTTCGCCCGCTCCATTAATACCAGCCTGACCGTGGTGCTCACCCTGGTGGCACTGCTGATCTTCGGTGGGCCGGTGATCCGTCCCCTGAACGCCGCGCTTCTGATCGGCATTATCTCTGGTACCTACTCCTCTATCTTCAATGCCGCGCCGATTGTGGTGGACTGGCAGCGCCGCCTGGGCAGCAAGACAATGGGTACCGCCACTGCAGGAGCCGGGGGTGGGGGAGGCTCTGCCCCGGTGCGCCCCGCGGGTCCTGTTCGTCCCGCTCCCATTGCGCCACGCAGCACCGTCAACGGCGATACGAGCGGTGGCAGCGGCGGTGCGCGCGTCTATGGGGCCAACTCAAATGGGGGCAACGGCAGCACCCCGCCCAGAACCTCAGCGAATCCGGCTCTGCCGCCGATCCCGCCCGGGCCGCGTCCCCGCAAACGCCGCATGTAGCCGCGCCTGCCCCGCGCTGCGGTAAACGCCTGCCAGATACGGCAAAATCCGGTGTACAATAGGCCGACGGAACCCCGGTGAAATCCAGGGAACTGTCGGCCTTTACCCTGGATGTGCCCCCTCGATGCCCGATGCCCCCGCCAACCTTGATGCCGCCGCCTGCGCAGACCCGGCAGCAGACGCCTTGCCGGTCGCGCTCTGGAACCTGGCCCCGACGCCCCCTGAGGCTGCCGTTCGCGAACTGGTGGTGGCGCTTCGGATTCCCCCTCTGGTCGCTCAGCTTCTGGTGCAGCGGGGTCACCTGAGCGTCGAGGCCGCGGAACGTTTTCTCAACCCATCGCTCGCCGACCTCTTTGACCCCTATGCACTGCCGGATGTGGACAAGGCAGTGGAGCGTCTTGCGCGCGCCATCGAGACAAAAGAGCGGATCTTTCTGCACGGAGACTATGATGCCGATGGTGTCACTTCGGCAGCACTTTGCCTTCGCGCGCTTACCTCGCTGGGCGCCGAGGTGATCGGATATGTCCCCCGGCGGACCGAGGGCTATGATCTTCAGAGTGGCGGCGTGGACCGGGCCAAGGCCAGTGGCGCGACGCTGATACTGACCGCCGACTGCGGGGTCTGCGCGGTCGAACCGGTCGCTTATGCCCGGTCGCTCGGTATTGAGGTGATTATCACGGACCATCACCGCCCTGG
>JACMJB010000126.1 GCA_014380815.1 Armatimonadota bacterium | reverse complement strand
TTTGCGGTTTGGATACCGGAGATGACGGGGCTCGGACCCGCGGCCTCCGCCTTGACAGGGCGGCGCTCTAACCGACTGAGCTACACCTCCACGAACTGACACCGCGCCGAAGCGAAAACGGGGAACTTCGGGAGTGGGCGAAGAGGGACTTGAACCCCCGACCACCTGTTTGTAAGACAGGCGCTCTACCACTGAGCTATTCGCCCGCAAACTCGCCTGGGGGCGTGTCAGCGGCAGTGCGTAAGGAGTGTATCACGCACGGTTCTTTCGTGTCAAGACGGAAACTGTGCTTTCTTGACAAGGTATAGCCCCCGACGTACACTCTTCTGGTACCGGCGAGGGGCCGGGGCGAAACCCACGACGAGAACCAATCAAAGGAACCCAACCGATGCGGCTAAGCGTAATTACCGATGAGATTTCGCAGGATCTCGGACATGCCCTGGAGGTGATGGCGGAGTACGGATGCAAAGACGCCGAACTGCGGAATGTCTATGGGAAATACATCGTGGACGCGGACGAGGCGCTGCTGGCGAAGGTCGAAGCCGATTTGAAGACGCGAGGGTTCACCGTCCCCTGTATTGATACCCCCCTCTTCAAGTGTGACCTCGAACCGGCGAGCGGCGCGGCGAGCGGCCCGACCCATAATGCGCAGGATCGGTCTCTGGATGACCAGATGACGCTGCTTCAGCATAGCATAGACCTTTGCAAACGGTTCGACGCCCCCTTTATCCGGATCTTCAGCTTCTGGAAGCGAGGTCCTCTGACCCCGGAAGTCGAGGACCGGATCGCGGACGCGCTGGTGCGCCCCGCCGAGATCGCGGCACGGGCAGGGGTGACCCTGCTGCTGGAAAATGAGCATGCCTGCTACCTCGGCACCGGCAAGGAGACAGCCCGCGTCATCGAGCGGATCGGCTCCCCGGCTCTGAAGATGATCTGGGACCCTGGGAACGCGTTCATGGCTGGAGAGCAGCCATTCCCCTCCGGTTACGAGGCCGCGAAACAGCATGTCGTCCACGTTCACGTGAAGGACGCCCGCGTGGCCGAGGACAACAAACTGGTGTGGACGGTCGTTGGCGAGGGCGAGATTGACTACGTCGGTCAGTTCAGCGCCCTGGCGGCCTCCGGGTACGACGGGGTGATCGCTCTGGAGACCCATTTCAAGAGCGCAAGCGGTAGCGGGGAAGAGGCCTCTCGGCTTTGCCTCGCAGGGATGAAACGACTGGTGGACTCGGCTGTCGCGGCGGCGTAAACCGGCGCGGGCTGTCCCCAATCTTCGCGGCGGAAAATGCCGCAGGAAAGACTGAACCTTAACCTAATGTCGTTGATGGATATGAACCGGGCCTTCAAGAAGTTCGGCCCGGCGTTCGGGATTGCCCTGGCCGCGATCATTCTGGTCGGCACCTTTGCGGGCTTCGGCGCGAACATTTTAGGAGGAGATCCGGCTGGCCCTGCCGGGACCTCCCCCTCCGCCACCGATACCGTCGCGACGGTCGGCGAGGCCAAGGTCACCCGCGCCCTGCTTCAGAATAATCTGGACCGTGCCCTGCAGCAGCAGGCCATGCTGGGCGGCGCCCCACCCCAGCCAAAACCGGAAGAGATGGACCGCTACCTGGTCGGGATGCTGGACCAGGTCAAGCAGCAACAGGCCCTGGCTGTCTCTGCCCGGGCGGCGGGGGTCACCGTAAGCGATTCGGACATCGCCGCCGAGCGAGAGAAGGTCTGGCAGCAGGAGCGGGTCGGCTTCGCAGGGTCGCTGGGGCTTCCGGCTGCCGCGACCGACCAGGAGATAGATCGTGCGATCTCCTCCCAGGACCCGGGGCGCAACCTCGCGGCGATCAAAGAGGGAATTCCCAGCGACGCGCTGCGCATCAAGCTGTACCAGGAAGGCTATCAGAAGAAGCTGCGCGATCAGGTGCAGGTAGATCCCGCCCTGCTCAAGCGAACCTATAACGAGGTTCAAGTGCGGCATATTCTGATCAACTTTGGCGAAAAAGCGCTTCCCGAAGCCCAGGCCAAAGCCAAAGCCGCGAAGATCCTCGCCGAGATCAAGTCAAACCCCGCCAAGATGGCGCAGCTTGCCAAAGAGAACTCGGACGACCCCGGTTCCAAGACTAAGGGCGGCTTTTACGATTGGGCGCCCGCCGCGCAGTACGTTCCCGCCTTCACGGAAGCCGCGCTGAAAGCGGGCGTCGGCAAGGTATATCCTGACCTGGTTCGCGTGGTCCAGTCCAACTACTCCGGCTTTCACATCGTCAAGCTGGAGGGTGAGCGCACCCCGAAATCGACCGTCGCACCCGCGAAAGGCGCTGCCGCCGCCCCAGATGGTGCCGCACCCACGGTCGGACTGCCCGCCGACTTTGCAAAGAATCAGCAAAAGTACGTAGACGAGTATCGTGATAAGATCGCCAGCGCGCAGCTTCAAGCGGCGGTCGCCGCCGCACTGCCCAGCGTGAAAGTCGAGATCACGGACTCCGCCCTCCGGGCCGCTCAGCTTCAGACGGAAGCACAGCGTGGCCCGGACAAAAAGGCAACAGATGCCAAACTCACCCTCGCGCTTGCGGAGCTGGGTAAGGTCGCCAAGGACTCGCCGTCGGCGAACAATGTCGCGCTTCAGAAAGCTGCGATCCTGCAGCAGCTTGGGCGGGACAAAGAGGCCATCACCGCCTACACGGAGGCGCTGAAGTATCGCAACCTGCCGGAAATCCACATCTCTCTGGCTCAGCTTTATCTGAAGCAGAAGGACACCGCGAATGCCAAGGAGCAGCTTGCCGAGGCGCAGAAGTTGCCGATCGGTGATATTCAGACACAGGCTGGTCTTTCCTCTCTGCTGACCCAGGCGGGCGACAAAGACGGCGCGAAAAAGGCGATGGACAAGGCAATGGAGATGCTCAAGCGCCAGCAGATGGCCCAGCAGAGCGCGATGCCCGCACCGCCGCCACCACCCGCGGGAGAGAAGCCGACCTCTGGTGGCTAAGGCGCCTCGTTCGAACCACCGTCAGACCCCCGGAGCGCCCGCGACACGAACGGCTGTCACGGGCGCTTTCTCGGAAATCGCTGACGCCGAAACGACCCCCGACTCCGCGCCGGGCGGTACGCTGTACCTCGTGGCGACCCCGATTGGCAACCTGGAAGACATCACGCTCCGGGCGCTTCGCATTCTTCGGGAAGCGGACTTGATCGCCGCCGAAGATACCCGGGTGACGCGCAAGCTGCTCGCGCATTTCGATATTCACACGCCGCTGACCTCCTACCACGCCCATACCGCCGGGGGGAAATCGGAAGCCCTGGTGGAAAAGCTTCAGGCAGGGCAGAACATCGCGCTGGTCTCCGATGCCGGGACCCCCGCGATCTCCGACCCCGGTGCGGAGCTTGTCGCCGAGGCGGTGGCGGGAGGGGTGCGCGTGGAGCCGGTTCCCGGCCCGAGCGCCTTGGTCGCCGCTCTGGTCGCTTCCGGTCTTCCCACGGGACGCTTCGTCTTCGAGGGGTTTCTGCCCCGCACTAAAGCGGATCGCCGAGAGCGCCTGCTTATGGCCTCGCGGGAGGCGCGCACGACCCTCTTCTATGAGGCCCCAACCCGTGTCCGCGAAACGCTGGGAGATCTCGCAAAGGTCTGCGGCCCGGAGCGACGGGTCGTCGCGGCCCGTGAGATCACCAAGAAATTCGAGGAGTTTGCCCATGGTACGCTCGCCGAGGTCGGGGCGCACTTCGGCGCGCACGAACCGCGCGGCGAGTTTGTTCTGGTCCTTGACGGAGCTTCCGGGTCCGAACTGCTGGCCTCCCAGCCCGACGATACCCCGACTACCGAGGCGCTGCTGCGCGAAGCGATGGCGCGGGGCCAATCCGCCCGCGATGCCGCCCGCGACATCTCCCGGCAGACGCGCGAGCCGCGCAACGAGGTCTATGCCCTGGCGATGCGGATTCGGGGTGAGGTCGCCGGATCGTAATCGCCTTACAGTCTTACTCTTTGGCACCTCTGGGGCGGGCCGTTTTCCCGCGCCCCATGTCCTGTGGCGCGTCGGTGAGGGCGACAGCAATCGCATCCTGCGCTGCGCGGGCCGCGCGGGCGTTTCCCAGCGCGAAATTATTCATCAGGATCGAGAAGACCAGGCGTTCGCCACGCTTGGTCTGTAGATAGCCGGAAAGCGACGATACATTGGAGAGCGAGCCGGTCTTGGCGCGCACATGCGCCTCCGCCGCCGTGCCCTTCATGCGGTTTCGAAGCGTCCCGTCAATCCCGGCTTCGGGCAGGCCGTTGATCAGCGCCCCACGCCGGTCTGTGTCCAGCTTTCGGTCCGCGAAAATCAGCAGCGAGGTCAGAAGACGGGGCGTCACCGTATCCGTGCGCGAAAGACCCGACCCGTCCGCCATTGTAAGCCCGGAGGAGTCCACGCCACCGTCTTTCAGCACGTCCACGACCGCCTGTACCCCCGCCCCGGTCGTCCCGCCTCCGACCGTTTTCAGCAGCGCCTCGCCGAACAGATTATCGCTGCGCTTCAAGAACTGCTTAACGAGGTCACCCAGCGGCGTGGATTCCGTTTCGACCAGCAGGGTTGCGGTCGGGGGCGTCTTACCCTTCTCGATACGGCGGTCCTTCACCGACGGAAGATTCACCCCCCCGACTGGACAAAGCTCCCCAAAACGCGTCGCAGTAAACAGCGCCGGGTCCTCGATCGTCAGCGCTTCGGAGACCGGAGCCGATCCCAGGGGAATGACGCCCCCGACTATCAATTCATTCGTGGCGCGAGCACGCGAAAATCGCAGCTTCGCCTCCGGCTTGATTCCCGTGGACAGCCCCGCCGCTCCGGTCGTCGCTCCCGGCGTGGTCACCGCACGGTTGGTCACCTGGACATACCGTGTCTGCTCGAAGGCCAGCAGACGGGAATCCGCGCCGCCCACCACCACCTGGGCCGGCGCACCGATCCTATCGGCAGGGCGCACCTCCAGCGCGATCACGTTTTCATCGCAGTTCAGGCCCGCGACCTGGGCGGAATAGTAGTAGGCCTCGTCGTCCCATTGCCAGCCATCGCCGATCCGCTGATCGTCAAAGGCGGTCGCATCCGCGAGTATGCGACCGTTGATCTTCTGAACCCCCGCCGCCCGCAGCTTCTGAGCCATTTCGAGCAGCCGCTTCGAGTCCAGCGATGGGTCGCCGGACCCTCGCAGGTACAAGTCCCCATTCAGTGTGCCATTTCGATCAATACTGCCTGTGTGAAGAAGGGTCGTCTTGTAGCGGAAATCCGTGCCGAGCTTGACCAGCGCGGCGGTCGCCGTCAGCAGCTTCATATTGGAGGCGGGGACCAGTGCGAGATCGGGGTTGCGCTCGTACAGTGTCCGTCCATCAATCAGCGAGCGCACCAGTATCCCCACCACCGCGTTCTTCAGCGCGGGAACGGCAAGTGCTCGGTCAATCCGCGCCCCGACCTCCGTGCCGGTAGCACGGCGAAACGCGACGGCGGGTGGCGGGATCACGGCGTTCTGTGCAAAGGCCGCACCAGCGGGAGCCGCGAGGGACAGGGCGGTCAATCCGATTGAAAGAAGGACATGGGGGTTCATAGGTTCAGGTTCGGCGCAGTCTAGTTCCTTACCTTCCGCTTCGGTGATACGATGCAGGGAGATGATACGCAGTGCGCTGGCGGTCTTACTTTCGGTATTGATCCTCCTGGGATTATCGCCCTTCGAAGCGCCGCTGCTTGTCTGCCGAGTAACCGGAAGTGTAGCGCCGCTCTCACCCCAGGGGGCGCACCGCGCGGAAACAGGTTCGATCCCGGAAGATAACTGCTGCGAAGTCGCTCCCGGCCCAGGCCCTGGGCAGCCAGATCAGTGGATCAAGGCAGCCTGCTGCGATCTTGTAGCCGCAGATCTCGCACCGACTGCCACCGTCTTTTCTGACATCCCTCTGGACACGATTCCCGCAGTCTTGCCGATTGCGCCGTCTTTGACCGGGCGGGAATCACGGCGGATTTCGCGGTCGTTCCGGTTCGCTGACGCGACCTCTCCCCGCGCCCCGCCACACCCCCAGGTGTCGCCGCGTGCCCCACCCCATTTCTCCTGATTGATCCGCCGATCCGCCGTTCGCCGTCCGGACCCACACGTTCGCGTGGGCCGCCTTTCCTCATCCAATCAGGAGAATCGTGTGCAAAAACTGATCCGTGGTTTCACCTTGATCGAACTGCTCGTCGTGATCGTCATTATCGCGACGCTCGCCGCGATCCTTTTTCCCGTTTTCGCGCAGGCCCGCGAAAAAGCCCGGCAGACCGCCTGCCTGAACAACATGAAGCAGCTTGGACTCGCGTTTGCGCAGTATCTCAGCGACCATGACAGTACCTACCCCACCTGCGACAACGACAAAGCCAAGATCACTGGCCTGCCGCCGGAACCAGAGACGCCCGATGCCGACGGGCCACCGGAGCGCGACTGGCACATCGTCCTCCAGCCCTATGTCAAAAACTTCGACATTTTGCGCTGTCCTTCGGACACGTCCCTGGTGCCCGCCGATCCACGCAGCCCGGACCTCGATGGTTTGAAAGAATACGTCTCCTCCTACACCGTGAACGGCTGGTCCGAATACGATCTGGCGGAGAGCGCGGTAAAGAAGCCGTCGCAGTGGGTGCTGCTCGGCGAGCGCAATAACGCCACCCGCGGGCCAAAGACCTGGTGGATGTTCTACTTCTGGACCTGGCAGGGAACACCGACCGTCTGGCCCCCCGCCGCGACTCCGGTTCCAACCACCAAAGCTACCGAAGACCTTGCGCTGACCCGGCACCAGGGGCAGTCGAACTGGCTCTTCGGGGACGGGCACGCGAAATCCGTCCCCTTTAACGCGCTGTGGAAAGCCGGAAGCGACAACGCCTTCTGGCCCAACCCGCCCCAGCCCTGAAGGACGACCGGAGTGAGCAAGGCGGGCGGAGCAATAGAGCCGATTGCTGACGCGCAGTTCCGAGCACCAGACGCTAGTCGGTGGCCTTCTTTTCAATGGTGGCTTTGGTCGCGCCGGTCGAGATGCCGCCGTCTACAAGCAATGTCTGACCGGTGATATAGGCGCTGGCATCGGACGCGAGGAAAACGACCGCGCCGTCAAGGTCACGCGGCTGGCCGGGGCGCTTGAGAGGGATGCGGTCGGTGAGGTACTCCACCCACTCCTGGTTTTCATACAGCACTTTGTTCTGCTCGGTTTTGAACCAGCCGGGTGCGAGACAGTTGACCGTGATTCCAAACCGCCCCCACTCGTCGGCTAGGCTCATGGTGAGTTGCTTGACCCCGCCCCGGCTGGCCGTATAGGGTGCAAGCCCCGCGTACCCGAAGACACTGGTGACCGACCCGATATTGATTATCCGGCCGGAACCCTGCTCGATCATCGTCCTTGCGATACCCTGCGCGACAAAAAATGTCCCCCTCAGGTTCGTCTCCAGAACAAGGTTATAGTCGTCCCAGGTGATCTCCAGCGCCGGTTTGCGGACGTTGACCCCGGCATTGTTGACCAGTATGTCAATCTTTCCATAGGCAGCGAGGGCCACCTCAGGCAGCCGCCGAATGCTGTCCTCGTCCCGGACATCCAGTCCGGCGCAGACTGCGCGGCGGCCCAGCGCTTCAATCTCTTTCTGAAATTCCGCCAGGCCGCCGCCCCTCTCACGGCTGGTAATCACCAGGTCCGCGCCCGCACGGGCCAGGGCACGTCCGAAATACTGACCCAGTCCCCGGCTCGCCCCCGTCACGACCGCTACTTTGCCGGTCAGGTCAAACAGCCGCTCGTCGCTCTCTTCGGTCACGGCTGCAAAACCACCTTGGTCAGGTTCGGCTCACGCTGGTACAGCCGTTCAAACCATTCCGGCCCCTCGGAAAGCGGGGCGACCGCGGAAATCAGCGAATCCACGAGGATCGCCCCACGGTTCAGCAGATCAATGCAGGCGGGATACTCCCCCGCCGAGGCACACGACCCCTGCAGCCGGATCTGGCGCGTGACCACGGATTGGAGCGCGAACTCCACCGCCGGGGCAAGGTTGCCGATCAGTGTTACCGTGCCACCCTTGCGCACGCTCTCGATCGCGGTCCGGATCGAGGCCGCCGCCCCGACTGCTTCCAGAACGATGTCCGCCCCGCGACCGTCGGTCATCTCTAAAATCTGCGCCGGGGCGTTGCTGGTTTTCGAATTGATCTGGGCGGTCGCCCCCAAGCCGCGCGCCGCGTGGAGCTTTGCCTCGTCCACGTCAACCGCGATCACCCGGGCACACCCGGCGAGCCGCAGGGCCTGAACGGCAAGCAGGCCGATCATCCCCACGCCGACCACGACCGCCGTATCGCCCAGGGTCACTGGGGTCAGGTTTACGGCGTGCACCGCGACCGTGGTCGGCTCGATCAGGGCGGCCCGCTCAAAGGTCAGCGAATCGGGAATCTGGTGCACGATCCGCTCCGGAACCGCCACGAACTCGGCGAATGCCCCGTTGCGCCGGTAGGTGTCCGTGGAGACGCCAAGCACCTGCCGGTTATCGCAGAGATTGGTGTCGCCCGAATGGCAGAAGAAGCACTGGCCGCAGTAGACCGTCGAGTCGAACGTCACACGGTCGCCGGGCTGAAACCGCTTCACGTCCGCACCGATCTCTTCGACGATCCCGGCTGCCTCGTGGCCCATCACCAGTGGCGGGATCCGCCTCCCGGAGCCGCCATCGTAGCCGTGGACATCGCTTCCGCAGATGCCCGCCGCGCGAATCCGAACCAGCACCTCGCCCGGCCTGAAGGGGGGCACCGGCAGATCGGTCAGTTCGAGGTGTTTGTATTTGGTGAGAAGTAAGGCGTTCATGCTGCGATCTTAAAAGCCCGGCCCTCCGAGGCGGTCGGGCTAATCCCCCTTGCGCTGGACGGGTGTCAGGTGCTTGCTCATATCGAGCATCCGCTGGACCGGCTTCAGGGCGCGAAGGCGCGTCCCCTCATCCATCGTGATCGCCGGGTACCCGTCGCGCAGACACAGATACAGCTTTTCCAGCGTGTTCAGCCGCATGTACGGGCACATCGCACAGTCGCAGCCGGAGTTCGGCGGCGAGCAGACAAATTCGGCATCGGGACGCGCCTTCTTCATCTGGTGCAGGATGCCGACCTCGGTGGCGACGATGAATTTGTGTTCCTGTGGATGGGTCTGAACGTACTTCAGAAGCGCGAGTGTGGAGCCGATGAAGTCCGCCCTCTCCAGGACAGATTCCTCGCATTCGGGGTGCGCGATGATCGTGGCGTCCGGGTGCGCGTTCATCAGGGTCTGCAGACGCCGCGCGTTGAACTGCTCGTGGACGATACAGAAACCGGGCCACAGCACCATGTCACGCCCTGTCTGCTTCTCCACCCACCGGCCCAGGTGCCGGTCCGGTCCGAACACGATCGGCTGATCGGCAGGCAGCTGCGCGACAATATCCACCGCATTCGACGAGGTCACGATAATATCGCTGAGCGCCTTGACCCCCGCTGACGAGTTGATGTAGTTGATGACGACGTGACCGGGGTACTTCTTCAGCCACTCTCCGTATACATCGGCGGGACAGCGGTCCGCGAGGCTGCAGCCCGCATCGAGGTCGGGCAGCAAAACGGGCTTGTCCGGGTTCAAGATCTTGGCGGTCTCCGCCATAAAGTGGACGCCGCAGAAGACGATGATTTCAGCATCGGTTTTCGCTGCCTCCTGCGAAAG